>CAJOFI010000011.1 GCA_905233595.1 uncultured Oscillospiraceae bacterium
GCCGACAAACGCGGCGGCTTTATGAAACCGCGGCGGCGCAGCAGTTACAGCGCGCCGGTGGTATTTGTCCTGGTCGTGCTGGGTATCATCTTTGTGATGAGCCTGCTGTTCCGCGTCTCGGTCATTCAGGTGGAGGGCAACGTCCACTATACCGATGAGGAGATCATCCGCGCCATCGACATCGAGGAGGGCGACAACCTCTTCTTCTTCAACCGCTTTGCGGCCTTCGCGCGCGTGTACTCCAAGCTCCCCTACATCGAAAACGGCTCGGTGGAGCGCCAGCTTCCGAACAAGGTCATCATCACCGTGGAGGAGACCTCGGCGCTGGCCTACCTCGAGTTGGGCGAGGAGCAGTGGACGCTTGACCGCAACTGCAAGGTGCTGGGCAAGGCCGCCGCGGGCGAGACCGAGAGCCTGATCCCCGTCGTGGGCATCCAGCCCGGCACCCTGCTCATCGGCGAGCAGATGCAGACCGAGGATCAAAACCCCGAGACCGTGGCCTTCCTCGCCGACGTGCTCTATCAGATCGAGGAGCGCGGGCTTTACAGCGACGTCAAGCGCGTAAACTTCGCAAACCCCGCCAGCCCGGAGTTTTCCTACGGCGACAAGTACACCGTCGTCCTGGGCAGCCGGAACGATCTCGAGCATAAGTTCGGCATGTTCGTCACGGTGCTCGGGCGGCTCAAGGCCGGGGATGTCGGCATCATCGACGTCTCCGACGGCAGAACCGCGCACTTCAGCCCGAACTGAATTACAATTTCCTTACAAAAGTTTGCCAAAAATCAAAAATTCCTATTGACCACAAGGAAAAAATGTAATAATATAGTGTGCGTGAATCTGAATGCTGTGAAAGGTACAGCCTTAAGTATAGAGATGGAGGCATAGAAATGGACTTCAGAAGCGAATCCGGTCCCGAGAATGTGGTAACGATCAAGGTGGTCGGCGTCGGCGGCGCCGGCAACAACGTGGTCAACAGAATGGTCAAGGCAGGCACCCAGGGTGTCGAGTTCATCGCCATCAATACAGACAAGCAGGCGCTGAGCGTCTCCAATGCCGATCAGAAGATCCAGATCGGTGAGAAGCAGACGCGCGGCCAGGGCGCCGGCTCCGATCCCGAGGTGGGCAAGCGCTCCGCCGAGGAGAGCCGCAACAACATCGCCAAGGCGATCGAGGACGCCGATATGGTCTTTATCACCGCCGGTATGGGCGGCGGTACGGGCACCGGCGCCGCGCCCACCGTGGCGGAGATCGCGCGCGAGGCGGGCTGCCTCACCGTCGGCGTCGTCACCAAGCCCTTCAAGTTCGAGGGCAAGCGCCGCATGGATCAGGCGAACGAGGGCATCCGCGACCTGCTCGGCCGGGTGGACTCCCTGCTCATCATCCCGAACGACCGCCTCAAATACGCCACCGACCAGAAGGTCACGCTCGCCAACGCCTTCGAGATCGCGGACGACGTGCTCAAGCAGGCCGTCACCAGCATCTCCGACCTCATTAAGAACACCGGCTTCATTAACCTCGACTTTGCCGACGTCACCTGCATCATGAAGAACGCGGGCTTTGCCCACATGGGCGTGGGTCACGCCGCCGGCAAGGGCAAGGCGGAGGACGCCGCCCGCATGGCCGTGGCCAGCCCCCTCATGGAGACCTCCATCAACGGCGCGCGCGGCGTGCTCATCAACATCACCGGCTCTGAGGACATGGGGCTGGAGGATGTGGAGGCCGCAGCCAACCTCGTGCAGGAGAGCGCGCATCCCGACGCCAACATCATCTTCGGCGCCACCTTTGACGATTCCCTGCAGGACGAGATCCGCGTGACCGTCATCGCCACCGGCTTCGAGGAGAACGCGGGCGCTGAGAAGCCTGCGGAGAAGCCCGCCGCCGTTCCCGCCGCGAAGACCCAGGGGCTCTTCTCCGGCGCGGCGGAGAAGGCTGCCGCCGCCTCGGCAGTGCCGCCTCCCATCGCCGGGGAGAGCGCTTCCGCCGCCGAGCCCGCGAGCGAGGATCCCTTCGACAGCATCTTCAAGATCTTCAACACCAAGTAAGCGATAAGCGCGAACCCCCCCCGGGAGCTGCGACTTCCGGGGGCTTTTTCGCGCTTTTGGCAATCTTCCGCTTGCAATGGCGGCGCTTTTTGGGTATAATAAAAGCTCCTTACCGGAGCATTTTATTTTTCGCGTTAGCCGCAAACGGAGAATGTAAGGAACTACGTACCAATACAGGATCGTTGCGCATGGCTCCCCCTCCGGGGAGCTGTCGCCACCGCTTGCGGCGGTGACTGAGGGGGCGTTTTCACCCCCCCCTATCGGCCTTCGGCCACTTCCCCCTGTGGGGAAGCATGCGGCCGGGTTCTCGCTCTGCAAGGATAATCTGTTTACAAGGAGGGGACGGCATGAAGAAGGCGCTCAGGGTCGCGCGGCAGCTCCTTCATATCTACGGCGAAAAGCGGATCCCGCGCGCGGCGGCCGCCCTGTCCTATTATCTGACGATGACGGCCTTCCCGCTCATCATCTGCCTCTATTCGCTGCTCGGCAACAACTACGCCAAGGCGATGCAGGTCATCGAGTTTCTGAACGAATTTCTCAGCGCGGAGACGACGCGCACCCTCAAATCCTTCATGAACTACGTCGCCATAAGCCACAGCAGCGCCATGTTTTTCGCGGGGCTCACGGTGCTGCTCACCTCGGCGAGCGCGGCCGTGCGCACCTTGCAGGCCACCATCGGCGAGATGCAGGGCGGGCAGCGCTTCCAGGGTCTGCGGGATTTCCTGTTCAGCCTGGTTTTTTCGCTGGCTTTTCTGGCCTCGATGTACTTCGGCATCATCGTCATGTTCACCGGGCGGAACTTCATAGAGCTTTTGAACGGCTGGCTGCCCTTTATCGACATCAGCAGCTCCTGGCAGTGGATCCGCTTTCTGCTGCTCGGCGGCATCATGCTGGTGATCTTCTTCGGGGTGTATCTCGTCTCGCGGCGGCCCTGCGACCGCTACCATATTTTGCCGGGCGCGCTTTTTGCCACGCTGGGCATGGTGGTGATGAGCTGGCTCTTCTCGGTCTTCATTGCGGCCTCGACGCGCTATCCGCTGGTCTACGGGTCGCTTGCCTCGCTGATCCTGCTGATGTTCTGGCTGTTTCTGTGCTGCCAGATCATCTATCTCGGCGCCGCGCTGAACGTCGCCCTGCGCGATGTCTTGGGGGCATAGTTTTGAGTTTTGAGTGCTGCGTTTTGAGGAGAACGGAGAATTCAACCGTACCCAACAGAATAGACACTTCACGCAATGATCTCAAAACTCAAAACTCACGACTCAAAAAAGGAGCTGGAAAAAACAAGGTTTTTTCCAGCTCCTTTTTATCCCATAAATTTGTCGATGGCTTCGTTGAGCGCCTGGAGGTCGGCGGAATCGCCGTCGCCGACGCAGTGCTCCAGATGATCCTTGAGGATCACGCGCGCCGTGCTGCTCAGCGCCGAGCGCACCGCCGCGAGCTGCACCAGCACCTCGGTGCAGTCCCGCCCGTCCTCCACCATGCGCTTGACGGACTCCAAATGCCCGATCGCGCGGGAGAGCCGGTTGATGACCGCCTTGGTCTGCGTGTGGGTGTGGCCGTGCTCGTGCGTATGCTCGGCGGGATGGCAGTGCACGTGCCCGTCGCCGTGGTCGTGATAATAGACTTCTTCGTGCTCGTGCATGCTGCTCTCTCTCCTGCAAGGTCATAATATGGACAGTATACAGGAACTGCGCCCTTTTCGCAAGCCCCCCGGGGGGGATAAAACGCATGAATGAATAATTTGCGACGATTGGGATTTATTACGTGTATTCGTTGACCCAGCGCTTGAGGAGAGCGCGAACCTCGTCGGCGTTGTCTTCCTTGCATTCCACGACGCGGCAGGCGGGGGAGCGGTTCAGCGCGTCGAGCAGGGCTTGCAGCTTTTTGGGGTAGCGGTCGGTGAGATGCAGCAGGGAGCGCAGAAGCTCCGCGTCCGCCATGCTTCTGAGCGCGCCGAGGCAGGGGGCGGGGCTGTTCAGAAAATCCTCGAGCGCCGCGCCGAATTCGGGGATCACGAGCTCATAGCCGCCGAGCTCGTCGAGAAGCGCGAAGGGGTAGTACGCCGCCTCGCGCAGCAGCCGCGCGCCCGTCTCGCGGAAGACCTCGTGGTGCCGCTCGGGCGGAAAGACGCGGCAGTCGAGATAGAGCTGCGCCTCAAAGCCCGCGACGCCGCCGGCGGAGGCGGCGGGGGAGAGCGCGAAGCCGACAAAGCCTCCGTTCTCGTCCAGGCGGCGCTCCGTCACAAAGCCGCCCGCCCAGGCCAGCCGCTCGCCCAGCACCTCGCGGATGAGGCGCGATTTCCCGCAGCCGGTATCCCCGATCAAAAAGAGCTTCCGTTCCATAGCATCACCCCCGGGTATTGTAGACCCAGCGGCGGAAAAAGTCAAACCCCGCAAGGCTTGACGATCAGGCTGCCAGTGCTCGCTCGCGCTCCCGCGAGCTGCGCTCGGCAACTTTTTTTCTAAACTTTATGTTGCATTTCCCCCAAAACCATACTACAATATATTGCGAAGAGATTTACATAAGATTGGGGAGGGTGCTTCGGTGAAAACGGTATTGGTCACGCTGCCGGTCGAGCAGCGGCATAAAGAAACGCTTGAGCGCGCGGGGGCGGGCTGCCGCTTCGTCTATTGCGCGACGCAGGAGGCGACGGCGGAGCGGGTGAAAGAGGCGGACGTGATCCTCGGCTGCGTCCCGGCGGCAAATCTCCGGGCGTCTGAGCGCCTGGGGCTGCTGCAGCTCTATTTCGCCGGGGCCGACCCCTACATCGCGCCCGGGGTGCTGAACGGGAAGACGGTGCTCTGCAACGCCACCGGCTGCTACGGCAAGGCGGTGGGGGAGCACGCCTTCGCCGCGGTGCTCACGCTGCAAAAGAAGCTCCACCGCTACCGCGACGCCCAGCGCCGCCATCAATGGACGGATTTCGGGCAGGTCTGCTCCCTGTCGGACTGCACGGTGCTGATCGTGGGTCTGGGCGACATCGGGCTGCACTTCGCGCGGCTGTGCAAGGCGATGGGCGCGCGAGGGGGTGGACGAGCTGGTGCTGAGCGCGGAGCTGGACAGCGTGCTTCCCCGCGCGGACGTGGTGGCCTCCTTCCTCCCCGGCACCAGGGAGACGAAAGCCATCTACACGGCGGAGCGCTTCGCCGCGATGAAGGACACGGCGGTGTTTGTAAACTGCGGGCGCGGCAGCGCGGTGGAGAACGCGGTGCTGTGCGAGGCGCTGCAAAGCGGGCAGATCGCGGCGGCGAGCATCGACGTCTGCGAGACCGAGCCCCTGCCTGCCGACAGCCCCCTCTGGGACCTGGAAAACCTGCTCATCACGCCGCACGTCTCCGGCAACTTCCACCTGCCCGACATTCTGGAGAAGAACGTCCAGCTCGCCGCCGAAAACCTCGCGGCCTACCTTACGGGCGGGGAACTGAAAAACGTCGTGGATTTTGAAACAGGATACAAAAAGTGAAAAGTGAAAAGTGAAGAGTGAAAAGTTATGGTGTCCCCTGCGGGGACAGATTAAATAAGTCGCGAAGCGACACCTTAACGATTCACTATTCATTCTTCACCATTCACTGAATAAGAAGGAGAGAGAGAAAATGAAATGCCCGTTTTGCGGTTATACTGAGAGTAAAGTAATTGATTCCCGCCCCGCCGAGGAGGGGGCGACCATTCGCCGGCGCAGGGAGTGCCTTGCCTGCGGCAAACGCTTCACCACCTATGAGATCATCGAGCGCCTGCCCCTCGTGGTCGTCAAGCGCGACGGCAGCCGCCAGAGCTTCGACAAGGTCAAGCTCATCAACGGCATGGTGCGCGCCTGCGAAAAGCGCCCCGTCTCGCTCGACACGCTTGAGAAGATCGCCGACGAGATCGAGCAGGAGCTGCAAAGCAATCTCGAGCGCGAGGTCAGCACCGTGAACGTGGGCGAGATGGTCATGAAGCGCCTCAAGGAGATCGACGAGGTGGCCTACGTCCGCTTCGCCTCGGTCTACCGCAGCTTCAAGGACATCAACACCTTCATGGAAGAGCTGTCAAAGCTGCTGATGGATAAGAAGTAAAAAAGTGGTCAGTGAAAAGAGAACAGTGAAAAACGAATAACGAATGGTTATTATTGAATATGTCCCCTTTGGGGACACAGTAACTTTTCACTCGTATTTACTCACTTTTTTCGGCAGAAAAACACGTTTCCGTCCTCGTCGGCGGTCATGAGAAAGACCTTTTTCGGGTCGTTCTCGCCCTGCTTTTTGAGCGCCTTCATGAGCCAGCTCCGGTCAAAGCCGAGGCGGCGCAGGTTTTCGTCCAGCACTCTGCCCTCGCTGATGAGGATGACGGGGTAGCCCGCCTTCCGTCGCGGGCTGCGCCTCGGCGATGGGGATCACGTTCAGCACGCCGTTTGTCTCGAGGATCGCGTAGAGCACCTCGTTGATGTCGAGCAGCCCCTGCGTGCGGATCGCCTGCATCAGCTCGTCCGCTGTGAAGCGGTTCTTGCGCATCTCCTCCTGGTTGAGCTTGCCGTGGTCGATGATGAGACTGGGGCGGCCGTAGAGGAAGGAGCGCAGACGGATGCTTTTCAAACTCAGCCAGGCGGTCAGCAGCTCCAGCAGCGAGAGGACGCCGAGCGCGAGCAGCGGGGGCAGCAGCGGCTGATCGGCCTCCTCCAGCGGGTGCGCGGCGAGATTTGCGATCAGCGCCGCCACCACGAACTCCGAAAGCTCCATCTCCCCGAGCTGCCGCTTGCCCAGCAGCCGGAGAAAGAGCATCAGCACCGCGTATATGAGTATTGTACGAAACAGAATCATCCACATATCCGTAGTTTTACCCGGGAGAAAGGAGACTATTCCATGAAAACGATCATTTGCAGCTACGAGGAATGCAACGCCAGAGCGGCGCAGCAGATCAAGCGCATCCTGAACGAAAAGCCCAACGCGGTGCTCGCGCTCTCCGCCGGGCGCACCCCGCGCGGGCTGTATGAGGAGCTCTCCCGCCTCTGCGCGGAGGGGGAGCTGAGCTTCCGCGACGCCAAGCTCTTCGCCGTCACGGAGTTTGAGGGCGTGGACGAGGAGCGGAGCTGCCGCCACATGCTCGAGAGCTGCTTCGTGCAGAAGACCGACATCAAACCCGAAAACTGCCACTTTTTAAGCCCCGAGACCATCGGCGACTACGACGCGCAGATCAAGGCCGAGGGCGGGCTGGACGTGGCGGTGCTGGGTCTCGGCGCGAACGCCCACATCGGCTACAACGAACCCGCCGTGCGCTACGATTCCCTCAGCCACCGCCAGAAGCTCACCGACGCCACCAAGCGCCAGAACGCGGAGCTCTTCGGCTCGGAGGACGAGGTGCCCGCCTACGGCTATACCATGGGCATCTACACCCTGGTCTGGGCAAACGAGATCATGCTGCTCGCCTTCGGCGAGGAGAAGGCCGAGGCCGTGCACAAGATGCTCTACGGCCGGAACGACAGCACCGCCCCCGCCGCCTTTTTGCAGATCCCCCGGGACGTGACCGTCTATCTCGACGAAAAGGCCGCGAGCAAGGCGTAGGGACGAGCATTGCTCGTCCGCAGTGGCCAGTGGTCAGCGAATAGTGAATAGTGAAATCAGACTGTAATCAATCGTTATTTCGGGTGGAAATTGTTCGTGCAGTTTTCGCTCTTCTTTCTGAATTAAAAAAACTGGGGATGTGAAAGACTTTTTTCACATCCCCATGTTCTGTTGAACCCATCGGCAATAGAAAAACGCTTCCTAAAGCCGAGGTGTCCGCTCACTGACCACTGACCACTGGCCACTGGCCACCGATCAGACCATGTTCCGATACTCCGTCGCGTCGGCTACGCTGTCGGGCGGGAAGAACTCCTCCACCGGGAAGCGGATGCGCCCGAAGAGCTCGCAGGGATCGTCCTCGCTGCTGCCGGGGCACTCCTTGTCTGGCAGACTGTAATCGTAGGCGGGGATCATGTACCAGCGCCGCCCCTGCCCGTTCAGAACCAGCTCCTCCGGGAAGGCGTCGGTGATGTAGCTCGGAATATCCCCCGGCTCCAGCTCGCCCGGCGGCACCGCGCCCGCGTCCACAAGCTTCATGTGCAGCGCGATGGGATCGACCGCGTTCACCACCGCGATGGGCAGCTCGTCGCTCTCGCCGCTGGGTTCGGGCGCGTCGGAGGAGAAGGTCATGGAATTGCCCTCGCTTCCGAAGAGCATGACCCGCTTGTCGAAGATCGCAAGCCCCAGCGCCGTCTCCCCGGCGGGGAAGGTCTCGGCGGTGACGCGGTAGAAATAGGTGCAGTCCACCGTGTAATAGCCGCGGTTGAAGCTGATGGGCTCGACGTTTACGTTGACGTGCAGCAGCTCCGCCGAGCGCGGGCGGATGCTCAGGGCGTTTTCTATGTAAGTCTGGGACGTGACCGTGGGATAGACCCGCAGATCGTCCACGCAGTCCTTGTCGCGGCAGCCGTCAAAAATCTTGCGCGTGCTGACGGAAACCGCCTCGCGGATCTGCGGCGCCTCCTCGGACCGGTTGGGTACTACTCTCTCGGGCATAAAAGCACCTCCATCAAACTGGATTCAGTACAGTCTATGCCGCGCGCGAGAATTTGTGCTTGAAAATTCAGCAGGATGAAGTATAATAATGGGGCAGTTCTAAAAACTCGGGTCTGGTGATGCGCCGAGAGATTTTGCCTCAGCTTGAAGGGCAAAAAACGTAGGAATACTTTGTGTATTTCAAGTTTTTTGGGGCAAAAGCTCCGGCGCAGCGCCGGGCAGGAGTTTTTAGAGATGCCCTTTAGGGAAGCGCTGATTAAATCCGGCGAGAGCGGATGCCGAGCAAATTTTCGTCGGATCAAGGCGCAAAAGTGCAGGAATACTTTGTGTATTTCAAACCCGAAGCTGGATTAATCTGCGCTTCCTTAGAATCTTGAAGTTGACGGAGGGCGCTATGGACAATTTCGGCTTCATCCACGAAAAACTGGACATCAAGATCCTGATCCTCTTTGTCCTGCGCCGTCTGCCCGGCACCGTTGACCCGGAGACGCTGCTGGAGCTGTGCCAGTGCGACGGGGGCATCGGCTACTTTGACTACTCCGACTGTCTGAGCGAGCTGGTGGACACCGGGCACATCGAGCAGGTCGAGGACGGCTACCGCATCACCGACAAGGGCGCGCGCAACGCCGACGCGGTGGAGAGCAGCCTGCCCTACTCGGTGCGCGTCAAGGCGACGCGGCTGATCGCCCCGGTGGAGGAGCGGCTGCGGCGGGAGGCGATGATCCTCGCCCGGCATGAGACGGGGGACTACGGCTGCACGGTGGAGCTGGGCATGTCCGACGGCAAGGGCGAGGTCGCGCATCTGCGGCTTCTCTGCGCCGGGGAGGAGCAGGCAAAGCAGATCGAAAAGCGCTTTCGCAAGAACGCGGAGGGCTATTATCAGAAGATCATGGAACTGCTCAGTTCCTAAGGAAACGCTGAATAAATCGCCGCACGCATCTTGACGGCATATTTTCCGCCTGATTTTGTCGCGAAATCTTGCAATACACAAAGTATTCCTGCGATTTCTCGCCTTATCAGAAATGGCACACGATCGGTATTTGTTTCTTTCCGTTTCGCGTGTTATGCTTAAAAAAACGGAAGGAGAGAACGATTATGCAGACAACGATCCCCGAGGGCTACAAGAGCCTCCTGTCCATTTACGATACCCAGAAAGCCATCAGCCTGCTCAAGCGCCTCTTTGAAGATCGGCTGGGCGCGCTGCTGAATCTCTACCGCGTGTCCGCGCCGCTGTTCGTGGAGGAGAATTCCGGCCTCAACGACAACTTAAACGGCTACGAGCGCCCCGTGTCCTTTGACATTCTGCGCTCTGAGCACAGGGCGCAGGTGGTGCAGTCGCTCGCCAAGTGGAAGCGCGTGGCGCTCAAGCGCTACGGCTTTTACCCCGGCAAGGGGCTTTATACCGACATGAACGCCATCCGCCGGGACGAGGACGAGCTGGACAACCTCCACTCGGTCTACGTGGACCAGTGGGACTGGGAGAAGGTCATCCTCTCGGAGAACCGCAATCTCGATTACTTGAAGCTCACGGTCATGGACATCGTGACCGCCATCTGCGACACGCAGGACACCATGCAGGCCATCTATCCCCAGCTCCGGAAGCTCGGGAAGCTCGAGCGCCGCGTCTCCTTCGTGACCGCGCAGGAGCTGGAGGATCGCTTTCCGGACAAAACGCCCAGGGAGCGGGAGAACGAGTGGCTGCGCGAGCATAAGACCGCCTTCATCATCGGCATCGGCAAGAAGCTCAAGTCCGGCAAGCCCCACGACGGCCGCGCGCCCGACTACGACGATTGGGACTTAAACGGCGACATCATGGTCTGGAACGAGGTGCTGGGCTGCGCCTTTGAGCTGAGCTCCATGGGCATCCGCGTCGATCCGGCGTCGCTCGATAAGCAGCTCACGCTCGCAGGCTGCGACGAGCGCCGGGGGCTTCCCTATCACAGGGCGCTCCTGAACGGCGAGCTGCCCCTCACCATCGGCGGGGGCATCGGCCAGTCGCGCCTTTCGATGCTGCTGCTGGGCAAGGCGCACATCGGCGAGGTGCAGGCTTCCATCTGGGATGAGAAGACGGTCAAAGCCTGCGAAGCCGCCGGGGTCGTGTTGCTTTGAAAAACTTCGTTTTTCAAAGCAAGAGTTGTGAGTTTTGAGTATTTCTGCTGAAAACTGAAAAGGAAGGAATGCTTCGGTCTTGTGCAAAAAAGAACAATTCTTTATCGCGCATGGTGTGCCGGTAGACCGTTTTTAGCATGTTATCAGTTTTGTGCCCCATGCGCTGCATTTGATATTTGTCCGGAATACCGAGTGAATGGGCCTCGGAAGCCGCAAAATGTCTCAGATCGTGAAACCGGCATGGCTCTACGCCTGCGATAATAAAGCCTTTGTATGATCGGTTCGCATCTCTGAATTCTCCCGACGGTTTTACAGATGATTACAGGCTCGGGAGATAGAATTTGTGACAAGCGGCTTGGATTTGTGATATATTTTTTACGGTCGATTTGCTATACTATCTATTACGACAGGAGGCGAATCTTTTATGCAAATCAAGAATCCGATCCTGACCGGATTTCATGCCGACCCCTGTATCTGCCGTAAAGGGGAGGATTATTATATCGCCGTTTCCAGCTTTGAGTGGTTTCCCGGTATACCGATCTATCACTCCAGAGATATGAAGCACTGGGAGCTGTACACCCATGTGCTGACCGATGAAAAACGCTGTGATCTGACGCGGCTGCCCTCGGCCAAGGGGATCTGGGCCCCCTGCCTGTCCTACTGCGAGGAGGAAGACCTCTTCTATGTGGTATACGGCGTCATGAACTCGATGAACGCCCGCTATTTTGACATCAACAACTATGTAATTACGGCGAAGGAACTCCGCGGCCCCTGGAGCGAGCCGGTCTATCTCCACTCCGCCGGCTTTGACGCCTCGCTGCTGCATGACACGGACGGGCGCAAATGGCTGGTGTCACTCGACTGGGAGACCCGGCCCGGCTATGAAAAGCCCGGCGCGATCTGCATCGTTGAGTACGACCCAAAGGCGAAGAGCATCGTGGGCTATCCGAAGCGCATCTGGCGCGGCGGGACGGATCGTGGCTGTCTGGAGGCCCCGCACCTGACGAAGCGGGGCGCGTATTACTTTCTTATGTGCGCCGAGGGTGGAACAGGTTATTACCACTGCGTCACCATGGCCCGCTCGAAAAGCCCCTTTGGCCCCTATGAGGGCGATCCTGCCAATCCCATACTCACCTCTGTCCCGGAAAACAAGAACGAGCGCGCGGATGTGGATCATCTGAAGCCGAGATACTACAATCCCGCCAGCTATCTCCAGAAATGCGGCCATGGGAGCTACGTGGAGACAAGTCTGGGAGAAACCTATCTTGTCCATCTTTGTGCCCGCCCCTTTACGCCGGAGCTGCGGTGCACGCTTGGCCGGGAAACAGCCATCCAGAAAATGGCCTGGACGGAAGACGGCTGGCTGCGTCTTGCTTCCGGCGGCAATATGGCGCAGACCTACGTGGAGGGCAGCGAGCTGCCCGACTGGGAACCGGCGCCATTGCCGGAAAAGGACGATTTTGACGATGACACGCTGGGTATTCAGTACTACGCACCGCGCATTGATCCCAGAAGCTTCTGCGATCTGACAGCCCGGCCGGGCTGGCTGCGAATGCGCGGGCAGGAGGCCGGAAGCTCCCTCAACCGGGTAAGCATTTTGGCCCGAAAGCTCCTGAGCGTGAACGCCGAGATCGTCACAAAGATGGATTATTCTCCGGAGATCCACCAACACAGCGCGGGATTGATTCTCTATTATGATAATATGAACTTCGCCTATCTGCGCAAGTACTGGAGCGAGACGCTGGGCAGCCCGGCCATCTCAGTCGTGCGCTTGAACAACGGCGAGAAGACGGATTATAACAGCGCAAGAAGAGCTGCCGGAGACGGCCCTGTGTGGATGAAGCTGCGTGTAAAGGGCAGGGAATCCCAGTTCAGCCTGAGCTTTGACGGCGAGGCCTGGGAGGAGATCGGGCCGGCTTTTGACACCAGCGAGTTTTCCGATGAATACTCTCAATACGGAGAATTTACCGGCTGCTTTGTGGGCCTGACCTGCGCGGACCGGGTACAGCACAAAAAATGCGCCGACTTTGACTTTTTCTCCTATCGGGATCTGGAGCCGGAGCTGCTGCTCGGTGCGCCAACCAGCAACCAGGTGGGCATTTATGCCGACCGCCAGCAGAAAAAGATGCGTAAAGACGTCCAAAGCCTGGCGTCCAGTCTGCACGAAAGCGACAGGAGCCATAATTCGTATGAGCAGGAGCGGCGGGAGCAGGCCTGCATCCGCAACGGCGATCTGGAGGGGCTGTATCGCAGCATTGAGGAGCTGGAGATGGATCGTGTCGGTACGCTGTCCAAGGACTTGCTGCGCAACTATAAAGACCTGTCGATTGTCGCTATTACCCTGTCCAGCCGTTCCGCCATTGAAGGCGGACTGTCTCCGGAGCTTGCTTTTTCCATGTCAGATTCCTTTATTCAGCAAATTGAGGATTTGAAACAGAAAGAAAAGATCCTGACGTTTACCCGCAAGGCACAGGCCGAATTCTGCCTGGCGGTTCGTTCCGGCTCCCATTCCGCTACGACAAATCCTCTCGTGCTGCGCTGTCGGGATCTGATCAGCCGACGCATCCATACAAAGCTTTCCGTACAGGAGATCGCCGATGTCATGAAGGTCAACGCCTCCTATCTCTCCCAGTTGTTTTCACGGGAGGAAGGCATGCCCCTGACGGATTTCATTGCAAGAGAAAAAATCAGGACCGCAACGCGGGAGCTCATTTTTACAGACAAGCCCTTCGATGCGATCGCCGCCTCTCTCAGTTTTTCTTCCCAGAGCCATTTTGGGCGGGTCTTCAAGAAGTGGACGGGCATGACGCCCAAGCAGTATCGGGAGCTGTACGGTGAAAAAAGCAGCTTTTGATGGCAGTTTGCACAAAAATGTGATGCCGGTTTGACAAACTGGTAGAAAATCACCCGCTTGCCGATATTTAACAATCATTGTACCACAGCGCTTCGATTTGTGATATAAATCGGGGCGCTGTTTTTTGTATCATACGAATGGAAAATGTCTGTAAACGAACATAAGAAATTATTATGTCATTGGAAAGAGAACGGAAAGGAAGGAGGTTGAAGCTGCTGCCCTGTTCTCTTATTTTAAACTGAAAAAGGAGAGTCAAAATGAAAAAATCGGCAAAAACCGGGCTGATGAGAGGTCTCAGCGCCATCTTTTGCACCCTGTTTATCCTGATGCTCTGCCTGACCTCAATCGCAAACGCCAACGCGAGCGTCATCAACCGCCAGCTGGGCACCACAGCTTATATCACGAAGACGAATGACAGCACCGTCTCTGACACGGTGTATTTCAAATCGGAGTTTTCCTCTGTGGAAGAGCTGGAGGCCGCCAAGCATGAGCTGGCCGCGGCCATCGGCGCGGAGGGCAGCGTCCTTCTGAAGAACACCGACCGCGCCCTTCCACTGAACGGGGCCGGCGAAACGGTCACCGTCTGGGGCCTCAACTCGCTCTTCCCGACGCTGGGCGGCCTGATGGGTTCTCCGGCGTCCCCCTCCACGGACGCGGGACAGAATGCCGTCGGCATTCTCGACGCGCTGGCCATGAAGGGCGTCCAGTTCAACGGCGAATTTGCCGCCTTCTACGGCCAGAACTATGACAGCGTGCGCAAGAGCAGCCTCTTCGGTGCGCAGATCCCGGGCCACAGCCTCACGGTCAGCTTTGACACGATCCCCACGCCGGCCGACAGCTATCAGATCGGCGAGCTGCCCGCCAGCGCCTATTCTTCAGAGCTTCTGGCCTCGGCCGACGGCACGACGGCCATCGTGTTTCTGACGCGCGACAGCTCCGAGGCGGCAGACTACACCACCGCCATGACGAGCGATTCCTCCGGCAATACCTTTGAAACCCCGCTGTCTCTCTCGGCGTATGAGCGCGAGATGATCGAGCTTGCCAAGGAGCACAGCAACGGCAAGGTCATCGTGCTGCTCAACACGGTCGCCGTGATGGAGATCGAGGAACTCAAGCAGGATCCGGAGATCGACGCGATCCTCTGGGTCGGCCTTCCGGGGATCTATGGCTTTGAGGGCGTGGCCGATGTGCTTCTCGGCAATGAAAGCCCCTCCGGCCGCATGGTCGATACCTATGCCGTCAGCTCTCTGTCGGCGCCTGCTATGGTAAACTTCGGCATCCACTCCTATGACAATTACTCCGGCGCTGCGGACAGCCCCCTCGTCAAGGACAACCTCGCCGACTATTACCTGGTGGAGAGCGAGGGCATCTATATCGGCTACAAGTATTATGAGACCCGTTATGAGGACACGGTCCTCGGCCAGGGCAACGCAAACGCCGCCGCGGGCTCTTCTACGGGCAAAGCCTGGAATTATGCCGATGAGGTGTCCTATCCCTTCGGCTACGGCATGAGCTATACCAGCTTTACGCAGGAGATGAAGGATGTCAAGGTCAATATAGGCGGAGAATCTTCCGCCACGGTCAAGGTGACGAACACCGGCGACGTAGCCGGCAAGGACGTTGTCGAGCTCTATGTCCAGGTTCCCTATACACAGGGTGGCCTCGAAAAAGCGGCGATCCAGCTGCTGGCCTTTGACAAGACTGACGTTCTCCAGCCCGGCGAATCCACGGAGCTGACCATCCCGTTCGAGCCCCAGTATTTTGCCAGCTATGATGAAACGCTTGTCAAGGAAGACGGCACGGCCGGCGCATGGGTCCTCGATGAGGGCGATTATTACTTCACCGTCGGCAACGGCGCGCACGAGGCCGTCAACAATGTGCTCGCCAGGAAGCTGGGCAGCGAGGAAGGCCTGATCACCATTACCGACGCGGAGATCATCAATGCGGATAACGTCATTGCGGTCAGCCTCAAGCGCGACGCGGAAACTTATTCTGTCAACGTCCAGAACGCCTTGCAGGATGCGGATCTGAACAGCTACATCCCCGGCGCGGTGGAGTATACCACCCGCAGCGACTGGACGAAGGGCTGGACACCGGTGTCCGGCGTCTATGCCACCGAAGAGATGCTGCCCACTCTCCAGAACCGCAGCCGTCAGCTCACGGCCAACGACGATTACGACATCGTCTGGGGCGCGCAAAACGGTCTGAATCTTGCCAGCATGATGCAGTTTGACGAATCCGGCAACTTTATCGGCGCGGTGGATATCGACGATCCCGAGTGGGATGCGCTCCTGCAGCAGATCACTCTGCCGGAGGCCATCAACTTCCTGGAAAACTGCACCGACGAATTTGACGCCATCGGCTCGATCGGCATCGGCAACGTCTACACCAACGACGGCCCTCTCGGCTTTGTGAACGACCAGGTTTCCGGCTATGCCGCCAAATGGGATGCCTCCCTGAGCAATGAGCCCACCTATGTCGGGCCGAACGATCCCTACGCGGTCTGGACGCTGGCGGAAATGCCCACAGAGCCCGTGGTCGCCGCCACCTTCAATCCGGAGTTGGTTCGCCGCGAGGGCGAGCTGTTCGGCGAGGACGGCCTTTGGACGAACATCTCCGGCGTGCTTGGACCCGGCGTCAACCTGCACACCGCCGCCTACTGCGGCCGCGCGCATGAGTATTATTCCGAGGACGCCATGCTCACCAACCGGATGGCCTCTGAGCTTGCTGTCGGCACTTGGAGCAAGGGGACCTGGTGCGTCATGAAGCATTTCGCTGTCAACGACATGGAGTATAACCGCACCGGCCTCTCCACCTTCTTTACCGAACAGGCCGCACGTGAAAACGGTCTGCGCGCTTTCCAGGGCGCTGTCACCGGGGACAGTCTGCTTGGCGTGATGTCCGCCTACAACCGCGTCGGAACCACCTTCGCAGGCGGCCATGAGGGCCTCATGAAGCAGATCCTTCGCAACGAGTGGGGTCACAAGGGCTGGGTCGAAACCGACTACGCAGCCGCTGGCTTTGACTACATGAACTGGCTGGACAACATTTCCGCGGGCGGCGGCGGATGCCTGTGCACCTCGGCAAACTTCAGCACCTCTGAGCACGGCTCCATGGGAGACGAGCGGAACCAGAGCAGTCTGCTCGCGGATACCGCCTTCCAGCATGAGATGCAGGAGGCCCTGCGGCACTTCCTGTATGTGTTCGCCAGCAGCAACGCCATGAACGGCATCTCCCCCGACACCACGGTCGTCCGTGTCGCTACCTGGTGGGAGAAAGCCATCACGGGCGCGGATATCGCCCTGGGCGCGCTGTCTGTCCTGTCTCTTTGCGGATTGGCGCTGGCCGCCCGCAAGGAAAAGAAAGCAAACTAATCAAGGAGGTATTGACATGATGAAGAAAACCGCGGGATTTTATCTCTCCGCTTTGTCTGCCGTTCTGGCGCTTGTCTGCATCTTCCTGTACGGTAGCGTCCTCTATACCAACAGCTTTGTGCGGCCTCTGCTGATCGTCAATGTGGTCATTTCCGCCGCGATCCTTGCGCTGACCGTGGCAAATAAGCCCATCCCCGGCGGCAATCTCCTGCCTCTTGTGGGCGCGATCCTCTGCATGGCCGCTGTGGCGCTGTCCATCGCGCCGATGGTCAACACCGTGGTCTTTGCGTTCATGGGCATGAATCCCATGTCCAACGCGCAGGGCTTCCTGGTGTTTGCGGGCTTTGGCCTTTGCGCCTGGCTTCTCAGCGTGATCGCTGCTTTCTTCGGTCTGGTTAAGAAGACTGCCTAAGGTCGATCACATCAACAACAAAGCACCCTCCGAGCTCTGAATGAATTCGGAGGGTGTCTTTCAAAACAAACGAAAAAGAGGAGGAAGCAGCAATGGAACCGATCAGAGGCGTCAATCTTGGTAACTGGCTCGTTCTCGAAAAATGGATGAAGCCCGACCTGTTTGAAGCGACCCACACCGAGGACGAGACCTGGCTCAGCCGCAAAATGGATCCGGAAGCCTTCGCAGAGCTCATTAAAAACCACCGCGACACCTATGTCACCGAGGATGATTTCAAATTCATTGCGGAACAGGGGCTCAACACCGTGCGTCTCCCCGTGCCGTACTTCACCTTTGGCGACAGGCCGCCCTTTGTTGGCGCCACGGCGTGGATCGACAAGGCGTTTGATTGGTCGGAGAAGTACGGCCTGAAAATCCTTCTCGATCTCCACACCGTGCCGTACAGCCAGAACGGCTATGATAACGGCGGCCTCACCGGCGTCTGCCACTGGTACAAGCACCCCGAGGAAGTGGAATTTGCGCTCACGGTGCTCGAGCGCCTGGCCAAACGCTACGGAAGCCGCGAGGGGCTGTTCGGCATCGAGGTGCTCAACGAGCCCATCAGCTGGATCGTCTACATCACGGCTCCCAGCACCGGCAAAGCCGTGGACAAGGAGGAAGCCAAGGGCTCCGGGTATGTGCCGCTGCCCTTCCTCCGGGACTATTACACCAACGCCTATACGCGCCTGCGCAAGATCCTTCCGGAGGAGAAGATCATCGTCTTCCACGACGGCTTCCGCTGCACGAGCTGGAACCGCTTCTTCCGGGAGTCCGGCTTTAAGAATGTCGCCCTCGACACGCATCCGTATATCTTCGCCATGGAGAATTTCGTCCCCTTCGCAAAGCCCTGGGCGTACAAGCTCTATCTCGGCGGCGTCATGAGCCAGATCCGGTCGGCGCAGAGGGATATTCCCGTCATCGTTGGCGAATGGTGCATCAGCAACAAATATGCCAATAACATGCAATCCGAAAGGGATGAGTGCAAGCGCCGTTACCGCGAGATTGCAAAGCTGCAGCTGGATGCCTGGAAGGACACGGCGGGTTGGTTTTATTGGAATTATCAGCTCCTGCGCGACCGCAGCACGCCTACGGACGAGCCCTGGAAGGAAAGCTGGGACTTTGCGCGCTGCGTCAGAAACGGATGGCTCGACCCAAAGGAGTTTTAAGGCAACACCGCACAAATAGGAGGCGCACGTCTTGCTTGCATCTTTTCCGGCATATTTCACAAAAAGCCTCGGGAATACACAAAGTATTCCCTG
>CAJOFI010000012.1 GCA_905233595.1 uncultured Oscillospiraceae bacterium
CGAATTCGTACTAAATCATGTACGAATTCGCCCGTTTTTTATAAACACGCCTAAGCGCTCATGCCTAAGCGCTAAAAGCTACTTCTTCTTTTTCCCGAAGATCGTGGACTTGGCGCCGCCGTCGTATTCGCCCATGGAGGCGGCGAACTGGCGCAGCAGCTCCTTCTGGGAGCCGGTGAGGTTCTTGGGGATGCCCACCTTGACGGACACGAACTGGTCGCCCCGTCCGCCGCCGCGCAGATAGGGGATGCCCTTGCCGCGCAGGCGGAAGACCGCGCCGGGCTGGGTGCCCTCGGGTATGTTGAGCTTGACCTTGCCGTCGAGCGTGGGCACCTCGATCTCCGCGCCGAGGGTGGCCTGGGCGTAGGAGATCTCCTGCTCCATGACGACGGAGCTGCCGTCGCGCTCGAAGATCGGGTGCGGCCGCACGATCACGTTGATGAGCAGGTCGCCCGCGGGGCCGCCGTTTGCCCCGGCGTTGCCGTAGCCCTGGCGGGAGATGGTCTGCCCGTCGTCGATGCCGGCGGGGATCTTCACGGTCATCTTGTGCTGGCGGCGGATGCTGCCCATCCCGCGGCAGGTTTTGCAGGGCTGGTGGATGATCTTGCCCGTGCCGCGGCACCTGGAGCAGGGGGAGGTGGACTGCATCGCGCCGAAGGGCGTGCGCTGGGTGGTGCGCACGGTGCCGCTGCCCTTGCAGTCGGGGCAGATCTCCGGCGTGGTGCCGGGGGCGCAGCCGTTGCCCTTGCAGTCGGGGCACTGCTCCACGCGCGGCGCGGTGACCTCCTTCTCGCAGCCGAAGGCCGCCTCCTCAAAGGAGATGTTCACGCTCACGCGCACACTCTCGCCCTTGCGGGGGGCGTTCGGGTTGCGGGACTGGCCGCCAAAGCCGCCGAAGCCGCCGAAAATGTCCCCAAAAATATCGCCGAGATCGCCGAAGCCGTCAAAGCCGCTGAAGCCGCCCGCGCCGTAGCCCGCGCTGGGGTCGAAGGCCGCGTGGCCGAACTGGTCGTACTTCTTGCGCTTTTCCTCGTCGGAGAGCACCTCGTAGGCTTCGTTTGCCTCCTTAAAGCGCTCCTCGCACTCCTTGTCCCCGGGGTGCAGGTCGGGGTGGTTGGCCTTGGTGATCTTGCGGAAGGCCTTCTTGATCTCGTCCTGTGTGGCGCTCTTGTCTACGCCGAGCACCTCATAGTAATCGCGTTTTTCTGCCATATTTTACTCCTGCGCGCCAATGAGGCGAGGAAGATCCTCGCCTCAAGGGCTGGGTTGTTTGTAAAGGGGAGTTGTTATTTTTTGTCGTCGTCCACGACGGTGTAGTCGGCGTCGTAGTAGTCCTGCCCGCCGGGCTGGCCGCCCTGCTGCTGGTACTGGCTGGGGTCAAAGCCCTGCGCGCCCTGGGCGTTCTGCTGCTGATAGAGCTTCTCGCTGATCTTGTAGAAGGCCTGGGTCAGTTCCTCGGTGGCGGACTTGATGGCCTCGGTGTTGGTGCCGGTGAGCGCCTGCTTGAGGGCGTTGAGCTTCTGCTCGATCTCGGCCTTCTCGCCGCCGTCGAGCTTGTCGCCCAGCTCCTGGAGGGTCTTCTCGGTCTGGTAGACCATCTGGTCGCCCTGGTTGCGCACGTCAACCTCTTCCTTGCGCTTCTTGTCCTCGGCGGCGTACATCTCGGCCTCCTTGACGGCCTTGTCGATGTCCTCCTTGGACATGTTGGAGGAGGCGGTGATGGTGATGTGCTGCTCCTTGCCGGTGCCGAGATCCTTCGCGGAGACGTTCACGATGCCGTTTGCGTCGATGTCGAAGGTGACCTCGATCTGCGGCACGCCGCGGCGGGCCGGGGCGATGCCGTCCAGGTGGAAGCGGCCGAGGCTCTTGTTGTACTGCGCCATCTCGCGCTCGCCCTGCAGGACGTTGACCTCAACGGAGGTCTGGTTGTCCGCGGCGGTGGAGAAGACCTGGCTCTTGCGGGTGGGGATGGTGGTGTTGCGCTCGATCAGACGGGTGCACACGCCGCCCAGCGTCTCGATGCCGAGGGACAGGGGCGCCACGTCCAGCAGGACGATGCCGTCCACGTCCTTGTTCAGCACGCCGCCCTGAATGCAGGCGCCGATGGCCACGCACTCATCGGGGTTGATGCCCTTGAAGCCGTCCTTGCCGGTGAGGGACTTGACCATATCCTGCACGGCGGGGATGCGGCTGGAGCCGCCGACCAGCAGGACCTTGCTGATCTCGCTCGGCTGCAGGCCGGAGTCGGAGAGGGCCTGCTTCACGGGGCCCATCGTCTTCTCGACCAGGTGATGCGTCAGCTCGTTGAACTTGGCGCGGGTGAGGGTGACGTCGAGGTGCTTCGGGCCGGTGGCGTCAGCGGTGATATAGGGGAGGTTGATGTTGGAGGTGGTCACGCCGGACAGCTCGATCTTGGCCTTCTCGGCGGCCTCGCGCAGGCGCTGCATGGCGACCTTGTCGGAGCTGAGGTCGATGCCCTCGGCCTTCTTGAACTCCTCGACCAGATACTTGGTGATGCAGGCGTCGAAGTCGTCGCCGCCGAGGCGGTTGTTGCCTGCGGTGGCCAGAACCTCGATCACGCCGTCGCCGATCTCGAGCACGGACACGTCGAAGGTGCCGCCGCCGAGGTCGTAGACCATGATCTTCTGATCGTTTTCCTTGTCGATGCCGTAGGCCAGAGCGGCTGCGGTCGGCTCGTTGATGATGCGCTTGACCTCGAGACCGGCGATCTTGCCGGCGTCCTTGGTGGCCTGGCGCTGCGCGTCGGTGAAGTAAGCGGGGACGGTGATGACGGCCTCAGTCACGGTCTGCCCCAGATACGCCTCGGCGTCAGCCTTGAGCTTCTGGAGCACCATGGCGGAGATCTCCTGCGGGGTGTAGGCCTTGTTGTCGATGGTGACCTTGTAGTTGGAGCCCATCTCGCGCTTGATGGAGGAGATGGTGCGGTCGGGGTTGGTGACGGCCTGGCGCTTTGCCACCTGGCCGACCATGCGCTCGCCGGTCTTGGAGAAGGCGACGACGGACGGCGTGGTGCGCGCGCCCTCGGCGTTGGCGATGACGACGGGCTCGCCGCCCTCGAGAACCGCAACGCAGCTATTGGTAGTACCCAGGTCAATACCGATGATTTTGCTCATTTTATTTTCCTCCTGTATAAAAAGATACTTGTAAACAATTTTATATCAAAACGGCAAAGCCGCTTTGCGTCTGAAAACTAATTCGCCACCTTGACCATGGCGAAGCGCACGACCTTGTCGCCGAGCTTGAAGCCCTTCTGGAAGACCTCGACGATCTCGTTTTCGCCCTTCTCCTCGTCGTCCACGTGCATGACGGCGTTGTGCATGGCGGGGTCGAACTTCTCACCCAGGCACTCGATGGGGGTCACGCCCAGCTTTTCGAGCGTGCTCGTGAACTGGGTCATGATCATCTCAACGCCCTTGCGGTAGGCCTCGTCCTCGGTCTCGGCCCTGAGCGCGCGCTCGAGGTTATCGTACACGGGCAGGAACTTCGTCACCGTGTCGGCCTTGATGTCGCCGTAGAGGGCGTCCTTTTCCTTCTGGCTGCGGCGGCGGAAGTTCTCGTATTCGGCGGCGAGACGGAGGAACTTGTCGTTCAGCGCGGCCTTTTCGGCCTCCAGCGCCGCGACGCGCTCATCGTCCTTCTTCTTGCCGAACTTCTTTTCTTTCTTGTCTTCTTTTTTCGGCTCCTCGGCGGGCGTTTCCTCCGCCGTGGGCTCTTCCTTGATCTCCTCGGTCTCTTCGACCGGCGTGTCCTGCTTCTTATCTTCGTTCATTGGAGTCGTCTCCCTTGATAATCAACTTGTTGTGCATGCCCTCCGGCGGCGCCTCGCCCCCGCCCAGGCGGCGGGAAAGCCCGGCGGCCAGAAATTGCAGCTTTGCCGCGACGGCGGAGTAGTCCATCCGCGTCGGGCCGACCACACCGATCAGCCCGCGGGTGTTGTCGCCCGCGTCGTAGCTTGCGATGATGACGCTGGAATCCTTGAGCTCCTCGGCCACGTTCTCCGGGCCGATGAGCACCCGCACCTCGCTCTCGCCGTCCGGACTCTCGCCGGGGGGCAGGATGTAGCCCCCGCCGGAGAGGTAGCTCATGAGCCTGTGCGCCTTGTCCGGGTCGCGAAATTCCGGCTGGCTTAAAAGCCGGTTCTCGCCGGAGACGAAGGCCGTCGGGGTGTTCGCCTCGGTCAGCGTCTCGATGACGAAGGCCGCGATCACGGAGGTGATGCCCATGGTGTCGTCGGCGGCGCGCTCGGTGCTGTGGATGAGAAGGGGCGTGACCTGCTCGGCGGTGATGCCGGTGAAGCTTGCGTTGAAGAGGCTCGAGAGCCGCTGCATCATCGCCTGATCGACCGACACGGGCAGACGCACGAGCTTGCTCTTGACCGTGCTCTGCGAGAGCATCAGCACGATGATGAAGGTGTTTGCGTCCACGTAGATGAGGTCGAAGCGCTTGACGGTGGCGGCGGTGGGGCTCGTGAGCGCGAGCGCCGGGTAATCCGTGAGCTGGGAGGCCAGCCTGCTCACGCCGGAGATCGTGGCGTCCAGCTCGCGCAGCTTCTGCTCGAGGCGGCGGTTCATGTCCTCCGTCTCCTCCAGGCTGAGCTTCTGCTTTTCCATGAGCTCGTTGACGTACATGCGGTAGCCCATCGGCGTCGGCACGCGCCCTGCGGAGGTGTGCGGCTGCTCGAGGTAGCCCATCGCGACCAGCTCCGCAAGCTCGTTGCGGATCGTGGCGGAGGAGCATTTGAGCGCCCCGCTCTGCGCGATGGCCTTGCTGCCCACGGGCTCGGCTGTGCGGATGTATTCATCCACGACGGCGGCCAGGATTTTCTTTTTTCGCTCGCTCAAAGCCATTGCCGTTTTCGCCTCTCGCCCATCGTGCGCGTTAGCACTCTCGCCCTTCGACTGTTGGCACTCTCTTCTTTCGAGTGCTAATATACCACCCCCGCCCGCCCTTGTCAATAGTTTCCGCCAAAGACGCAGGGAAAATTCACAGATCATTCACGAAAAAGCCGCCTTGCGAAGCCCAACGAAAGGGCTGTCACAAGGCGGCTTGTCTACTTATTCATATAATTGTTTATGACGAGGCGGATGCTCTCGCGTTCACTTTCGGAAAGCTTTCGATAGCTGTCGATCAGAAACAGCTCGTCCGGGCTCAATTCTGTCGGGACATACGACTGGTTTTTCCGATTCACGTCGGAATACCCGATCAGATAGTCAACCGAGGTATGAAAATACTCCGCCAGAGCGATCAAGCCCGCAATATCCGGTTCTGCCCCGTGGTTTTCATATTTATTGACAGCCTGCTGGCTGACGCCTATGGTCTCCGCAAGCTGTTTTTGGCTGATTCCCTTTGCGCTGCGCAGAGCCTTTAGATTCTGAACCATAACATCACCCATCTATTATCATAACAACTTACAGGAGTTATGCAAAAACTTGTTAGTTGTTATTGACAACAACTGGGGGTTGTGATACTGTTATTTTAATCTCATATTTTATTTAAGGGGGAATATATAGTGGCCGAAGAATGTGAATTCTATTATTATGATGGCGGCGGTTGCTGTGCGGTGAAAAGAGAGAAAGAGGGAAACTCGTCTATTGATTCTGATACCGTACACAATCTCTGCTGGGGCTATCATTACGAAAAATGCGCAAGGTACAAGAACAGAGATAAATATTACAGATCATACGACGAGATAAAGGACGACGAGGAGAAGGACACCTCTTCCGGTCCCTGCTTCTTAACATCAGCGTGCGTCGAAACGAAGGGCTTGCCGGATGATTGCCATGAGCTTCAAACCCTGCGCGGGTTCCGGGATGGCTATTTGAGGAATCTGCCCACTGGAGAGGAAGAAATTCAAGAGTATTATCGTGTTGCGCCCCTTGTGGTGAAAAGAATCAAAGAGCAGCCTGACGCTCTGCGTCTGTTCGAGGCAATTTACAACGAACTGATCGTTCCCTGCGTTGCCTGGATTGAACAGGGGGAGAATGAGAGAGCGCACATCGCGTATCGAGATTATATTTTGCAATTACAAGCTCAATATGTTTGAAATCTTTGGGAGGGATGGAAATGACGGGCAATGAACTGTTTGAACTTGGCATAAAATATTATACAGGCGATGGCGTTCCGAAAGATCGCACGGCGGCAGCCAGATATTTTGAAATGGCTGCTGAACAGGGTCATGTCTCCGCACCGTATAATCTGGGGGTAATGTATAAGACGGGAGACGGTGTAGAAGTCAGCTTTGAGAGATCGCGGGACTGGTTTGAAAAAGCGGCGGCTTTGGGCAGTGAAAAAGCGCTTAAACAATTGGTTCAGCTTAATTTCTTGCTGGTTGACAGCTATCTCGGCTTTGGGTCGAGCGGCTTTGAAAGTGCAAGAGATACGGCAAAACAAATTCTTTCCTATCTCGATAAGCTCGGAGATCTTGATGAAACAGGAAAGTTTTATAGACGAGAAGCAAACCGTATTCTCGGCATGATTAGCGCTGCTGAAGGCTGGCAACACCAGCCTTCTCTGGAGAGAGCAAAGTCGTATTATGATGAAGGGCTTCCGATCTCTGAGGGAAAAAATGTAGATGCAATTGTCACATACACAATTGTGTTAGACAATCTTGCCGACATTACCGGCGAAGCGACTTACCGTGCAATGGCGTATGACGCAGCGCTGGAAATATATGAGAAAGTTTATGATCGCATTACAGATAAAGATCACAAACAGATGATTCTATCCTTCCTGGTAATGGAAAAACTGTATGGTCGATTTCATCCCGTTGATCTCAATGCTGCTGAAAAGCTGAACAATGAAATGCTCGCCTTGAGTGGGGATTACTATGATGAGTATTCGAGATTCAAAAGGGCAATAGATGAAAAAAGACGCGCCCAATACCCGTATAGTAGTGTTACATCTTCTACAAGCGCGTCTTCAACATATCAAAGCTCCTCGTCTTTTGGCGACAAGGTAAAAGGCGTTTTTGGTAAGCTGTTCCGTTGAGAACGGATTGCGGCGGCATCCTCCCAACAGGGGGCGACCCTTGCGGTTGCTGGAGGTACAATCGAACATCACACAGCCACATCGGGCGAAGACGCAGAAACGCGCGTCTCCGCCCGGTTTTTCTGCAATGCGTAAGAGCGTACCGCGCCGCCGATCAATGATCGGCGCTGCGGGCTGGGCGCAAACTCGCACGAGCTCCTTCGCTTCGCTCAGGATGACAGGGTAAGTGTGAACAACCGACCACTGACCATTGACCACTGACCGCCTCGATCCCACCGCATCCTTTGTGAAAATTCACAGTTTGGGCGCGCAGATTTTGGCGGGCTCGGCGCGGGATTTCCATTTACAAACGGGTGATTCCAGAGTAAAATGTATAGGAAGGATAGACTATTATATAAAATGGGGGGATAGCAGATGCTGGAAAAAAGCTTCATTGAGGTGTACGACAAATTCAAGTTTCAATTCTACCGGAAGATTTTCGAGAAGGTAAAGGAGCGCGACGGCTCTCTGTCCGCGATGGAGGGCTTCTCGCTGGAGATCATCCACGCTCTGGGGGAGCCGACGGTGGGGCAGTTCGCGGATTTTCTGAAGATTTCCCAGTCCAACGCCACCTACAAGGTCAACAGCCTCATCAGGAAGGGCTACCTCGTGCGGCAGAATTCCACCACTGACCGGCGCGAATACCATCTGGTGCTCTCGGAAAAGTACTATTCCTACGCGGAGCTTCTGACCTCCTACGAGCGGACGGTGGTGCAGCGCATGAAGGAGCGCTTCAGCCCCGAGGACGCGGAGAAGTTCGACGAGCTGCTGACCGTCATCTCGAGAGAGCTCATGCCCGAGTGTGACGAGGCGTAACGCGGAAAGGACGGTCAAGCGTGAACTTAAAGCTCAACTACAAGCGCACGGCTCTGATTGGCTTTGCGTTCTTCGGCATCCTGCTTTTGTGGCAGGTGTATGACTCCTGGTGTCCGACCTTTCTGACGGACATCTTTGCGCGCAACATCTACGAGCTGAGCTCGGCGGAGCTGAAAGCCTCCTCGCCGGAGAAGCTTCTGAACGTGCAGTGGATCGTGGGCATCATCATGGCCTGCGACAATCTGGCGGCGCTGGTGCTGCTGCCCGTGTTCGGCAACCTCTCCGACCGGACGAAGAGCCCCATCGGCAAGCGCATGCCCTTCATCCTCGTGGGCACCTTCGTCTCGGCGGTGGCCTTCCCGTTTATTCCGCTGTTTTTCCATTATAATAATATAGTGGGTATGGTCGTCGCGATGGCGGTCGTGCTGCTGTTCATGATGATGTACCGCAACCCCGCCGTCGCGCTCATGCCGGACATCACGCCCAAGCCCCTGCGCGCGAAGGCCAACGGCATCATCAACATCATGGGCTACTTCGGCGGCGCGTTCGCGACGGTGCTGGGGCTGTTTCTGGTGCTCTCGCGCTACATCAACGCCCCCGTGGCGGAGCGCAATCTCTGGACGATCGAGCTGCCCTTCCTCATCGCCTCGGTGCTGATGGTGATCTCCGCGCTGGTGCTCTTTGCCACGATCAAGGAAAACCGCCTCGCTGTAGAGCTGAAGGAGGAGCTTGCGCTGGGCGAGCGCCTCGCCGCGGTCGAGACGCCCGTGGACGACGACAAGCCCATGTCCCGCGCGAACCGGCGCATGCTCTTTGCGATTTTGGGCGCGGAGTTTCTGTGGTTCATGTCCGATAACGCCCTCGGCACCTATATCGGCAACTACGTCATCTACCACCTGCAAGCCGCCTCGAGCGCGACGATGCTGCTCACGATTCTGGGCGGGCTTGCCTCGGTGATCGGCTTTGCCATCGCGGGCGGCATCGCGGAGAGGATCGGCCGCAAGTGGACGATCTCGGCGGGGCTTGCCATCAGCCGGTGGGGGAGCGGGGCGAGTATGCCTTCCCGGCGCTGCTGTACGCGGTGTGGGTGCTCAAGGGCTTCGGCATGGCGCTGGTGCACAACTGCTCCTTCCCCATGGTGGTGGAGCTCTGCTCGTCGAAGAAGATCGGGCGCTTCACGGGCTATTACTACGCCGCGAGCATGTCCGCCCAGACGGTCACGCCCGTGCTGCTGGGGCTTGTGCTGAACGCGACGCTGGCCTGGCACGCGCTGCCCGTCTACGCCGCGATCATGACCGCGCTGAGCTTTGCGGTCTTCACGGCGCTGGTCAAGAATATCAAGGCGAAAAAGGTCGCCAACGTCATGGGTCTCGAGGCGCTGGGCGACGAGGACTGAAAGAGGATCAGAGGAAGCAAAATGAAGAAGAATGTCGGAAAACTCTTGCTGGGGCTGGGAGTCGCCGTGGGTGTGCCGCTGTATCTGCTGCTGCCCGGCGCCGCCACGCCGAGACAGCGCGCGCCGTTCTGCGGCGTCAACTATGCCCACAGGGGGCTTCACAGCCGGGATAAGTCCGTGCCGGAAAACTCCCTCGCCGCCTTCACGCTGGCCGCCCGCGGTCTGACGAAGGACGGGCAGGTCGTCGTCTTCCACGACGATACGCTCGAGCGCGTCTGCGGCGTCGAGGGGCGCGTGCAGGATCTGAGCTATGACGAGCTGAGCAGGCTGCGCCTCTGCGGCACCGGGCAGCGCATCCCCCTGCTGACCGAGGCGCTCAAGGCCATCCGGGGCGCGGGGCCGCTGATCGTGGAGCTCAAGGGCGGAAAGCGCGACAGGGAGCTGTGTGAGAAGACCTACGCCATCCTGGAGCAGTACCGGGGCGAGGTGTGCGTGGAGAGCTTCAACCCCTTCATCGTGGCATGGTTCCGCTTCCACGGGCGCGACCTGCTGCGCGGGCAGCTCTCGGCGGGGACGGAGGAATTCATGCGCGGCGGCATGGGCAGGCTCCAGGCCTGCGCGCTGAGCCATAACCTGTTCAACCCCATCGCGCGCCCGCAGTTCATCGCCTATCAGATCGGCCGCCGCCCGCTGAACGTGCGTCTGACGGAAGCCCTCGGCGCGCTGCGCTTCGGCTGGACGTCCCACGAGCCGCGCAACGAAAAAGGCCGCGACGGCGTGATCTTCGAGTTCTACAAGCCCAAGCTGCGCTTCAAATGAATTATTGGCTTTCGGCGCGGCAAGACAGGGCGGTCCCGGCGGGGCGCCGCGCCGGACAAAAAGGAAAAAATAACAAAACAAATACATTGCTTTTTTTGCTGCACGGTGCTAACATGAAAAAGCAAAGGAAGCGCTGATTAAATCCGGCGAGAGCGGATGCCGAGCAAATTTTCGTCGGATCAAGGCGCAAAAGTGCAGGAATACTTTGTGTATTTCAAACTTTAATTCAAAATGGAGGTTTTGTCATGAAAAAGAATCTGTTCAAGCTTTTGTCCATGGCGCTCGTCGCGTGCCTCGTGCTGAGCCTCGGCGTCTCCGCGTTCGCAGACGAGGATCCCAACGAAGCGTACGCAAATGACGAGGACGTGAGCAAAACCGTTGAGGGTCCGGTCGACTACGCCGGTGCGAATGCGTGGAACGGCAATAGCGCGGACATGACCGTCAACGGCAACGTCGAAGCTTCAGGGACCGATGGTGATGATTATGTAACATCCGTGTATGCTTACGCTTATGGTGAAGGCTCCGCGGCTTCCGCCACGGTCAACGGCAATGTGAGCGCTTCCAGCGTGGGCGGGGAGCAGCCGGAGTGGTGGGATCCTGAGTGGAATGGGGAATATGTATCGTATGCTTACGCCACCGGCGTTTACACGGAGGGTGAATTTGGCGGTTCGGGCGTCTCCACGGTCAACGGCGACGTTACGGCCAGCGCCGACGCGGAACGTGCATTCGCCTACGGCGTTTATGCGAGCAGCGATGGGAATAATGAGACTGAAAACTATGTTGCGGGCAAGGCCGATGTCAAGGTCACCGGCAGCGTAGACGTGAAGGCCAGCGGCGAAGAGTATGCCTATAGCTACGGTGTTGAGGCTTACTCCAATGGCGGCGAAATCACAGTCCAAGTGGACAAGGATGTGACCGTCGCGGCGAACGGAGCAGACCCTCAGGCAGTCGGCATTTATGCATATTCTGATTCCGAGCAGGGCGCCACCGTCAACGTCAAGATCGGCGGCAACCTGACGGTGACCTCGGAAAACAAGGAACTCTATTACAGCGCGGCTGCTATCGTAGCAGGGGCTTATGGTAAAAATGCCGAGACCACCGTTGAGGTCGGCGGCGATGTCACCAGCAGCGATGCGGGCATTTATGTGTACCAGGGCGAGGACGGCAAGGTCAACGTCGTCGTCGGCGGCACGGTCACCGGCGAGAACGCGGGCATCCTCTATGAGGGCGAAGAGTTCGACGCCGAGAACATCAGCATCACCGTCTGGGAGATCAAGACCGGCGAGGACGGCAAGCTTGTTGCCGCCGGCACCGAAGACTATGATGAAGAGGCGGGCGAGCCCACCTTCGTCGAGAACGAGGAGCTGACCGCCGCCATCGAGAAGGCGATCAACTACATCATCAAGACCGATTTCGCCGACGTTGACGCCTCTCTCAGCGGCGTGACCGAGATCGCGGGTTACCAGACCGCCCACGAGGGCGACAAGGTCAGCGTCAAGATCGAGAGCGCCGAGGGCTACAGCGTCACCGTCTCCAACAACGGCACCGCGCTTCTGCAGGATGCCGACGGCAGCTTCTACCTGCTCGTCCCCAAGGGCGGCGGCGTGTACCTCGTGGTCAACATGGTTCGCAACAACCCCGCGCTGCTCTTCACCAGCCAGGCCTTTGAAGGCCCGAACGGCGAAGTGGTCTACTTCCGCGTCTTCGAGGGCGGCTACTTCGTGCTCGGCGTTGACGGCGAAGGCGTGCTCTGCGGCTACGTGCTGAACACCGAAAACGGCCTCGTCTTCAGAACCACCGCCGGCGTGGAGAACACGCTCGAAAACGGCGTTCTGACCCTCACGGTCGGCGAGACCGACTACGCGCTCGCCTTCTCCGAGGAGGAGCTCGCGGCCATTGAAGCCCTCGCGGTCTGAGGCGATCCCAATTCGCAGGGGCGAGCCCTGCGCCATTGAAAAAAACCGGGGGATGTGAGAAATCACATCCCCCATAGCTTTGAGCGCTGAGCCATTGAAAAAACAGAGTTTTTTCAATGGCTCTTTGTCTTAAATCCCGTCGTCGGTCAGCTCGTCGCTGCGGAACAGCAGCGAAATGCACCAGATGGCCGCGAGGCCGACCAGCGTGTAAACAACGCGGCTGACCGTGGCGGTCTGCCCGCCGAAGAGCCAGGCCACCAGATCGAAGCGGAACAGGCCGATGCTGCCCCAGTTGAGGCCGCCGATGATGGCCAGGATCAGCGCGATACGATCCATGATCATAGAGCATTCTCCTCTCTTATGGTTTCGGGCATAGTATACCCGCCGCCGCCGCGAAATATACGCATTTTGATGCGCCGCCGCAGGAGATCCTTCGCCTCGCTTCGCTCGCTCAGGAGGACACGGACTTTTTTGCGCTTCGACAAAAGTAGTGTCCCTTCGCTCTTTACAAATCGCGCGAAAAGGTCTATCTTATAAGCACAGCTTATCCAATTGGTTCTCCGCGCGGAGAACCGGCTCATATCTTTATCCCACAACCCTTTCTTGGCGGACTGCATGGCAGTCCGCCGCTTTTTATCGCTCCCGCCGCTGATGTTTTGCACAGCAGATCGCTAAAGAAGCGGCGCGTTTTTAACACATCGTATAAAAATGACAAAAGGCGCTTGGAAGCTATTGACAAAGCGCCGGGAATCGCTATAATGGCATCAACTGAATAGCGCATGATAGAGGCGCGGTTGCCATCAGTAGCTTTGGAGAAGCACCGGGACGTGTGGAAGCGAAAGGGGTCGCCGCCGAAGGGTATCCGTTTCCCGAACGGATATGCCTGGGCCGTCGGAGAATATCCGCCGGACTGTCGCAAGGGTCTTGCCCGCGCGGAGAGCTGTCTGACTTCAAGGATCGTTTTGAGTTGTGAACAGTATCTGCGCTGTTCACAACTTTTATTTTTCAGGAGGAATCCACAATGTACGGTACTTTCTGGGCGCTCGTGCCCCCCATCCTCGCCATCGTCCTCGCGCTGCTCACCAAGGAGACCTATGTCTCCCTCTTCGTGGGCATTCTGGTCGGCTCCCTCTTCGTGGGCGGCTTCCAGCCCGTCCCCGCGCTCGACGCCATGCTCAACGACGGCTTCATCGGCGCGATCGCCGACGGCTGGAATGCCGGTATCTTCATGTTCCTGGTGCTGCTCGGCATCATGGTCGCGCTCATCAACAGCGCGGGCGGCTCCGCCGCCTTCGGGCGCTGGGCGGCCGGGCACGTGCACTCCCGCGTCGGCGCCCTGCTCGCCACCTTCCTGCTGGGCGTGCTGATCTTCATTGACGACTACTTCAACTGCCTCACCGTCGGCTCGGTCATGCGCCCCGTCACCGACAGCCAGCGCATCTCCCGCGCCAAGCTCGCCTTCATCATCGACGCCACCGCCGCCCCGATCTGCATGATCGCGCCGGTCTCCTCCTGGGCTGCCGCCGTCTCCGCGACCGCGCAGGATCTCAACACCGGCATCTCCGGCATCCAGCTCTTCATCCGCGCCATCCCCTATAACTTCTACTCCCTGCTGACCATCGTCTTCGTCATCGCCATCAGCATCCTCGGCTTCGACTACGGCCCCATGGCCGCCGCCGAGCTGCGCGCCCGCCAGGGTGAGCTCGGCGCGCTGAGCGCGGAGGAAGACGAGAACAATCCCCGCGCCTCGATCTGGGATATGCTCATCCCCGTGATCGTGCTCATCATCTTCTGCATCCTCGGCATGATGTACGTCGGCGGCTTCTGGAGCGGCGCGAGCCTCATCGACTCCTTCGCCGATACCGACGCCTCCGTGGGTCTGCCCTGGGGCTGCATCATCGCCCTGCTCATCACCTACGTCTATCTGCTCTGCCGCCGGGTCATCAGCTTCAAGGAGGCCTCCGAGTGCGTCACCAAGGGCTTCGTCGCGATGGTGCCCTCCCTGCTGATCCTCACCTTCGCCCTCACGCTCAAGAACATGACCGGCCTTCTCGGCGCGGACGTGTACGTTGCGGGGCTCGTCGAGGGCGCGGCGGACAGCCTCTTCGCCCTCCTGCCCGCGGTGATCTTCCTCGTGGCGCTGGGGCTCGCCTTCGCGAGCGGCACCTCCTGGGGCACCTTCGGCATCCTGATCCCCATCGTCCTGCCCGTGTTTGAGCACAACCCCGAGCTGCTCATGATCGGCATCTCCGCCTGCCTCGCCGGCGCTGTCTGCGGCGACCACATTTCCCCCATCTCCGACACCACGATCATGGCCTCCGCCGGCGCCAACGTCAACCACGTCGAGCACGTCTCCACCCAGCTCCCCTACGCGCTCACCGTCGCGGGCGTGAGCTTCGTGTGCTACCTGCTGGCGGGCTTCGTGCAGAACTGGGCGATCTGCCTCGGCGTCGGCGCGGTGCTGACCGTCGCGGTGCTGCTCGTCCTCCGCGCCCGCAGCGCCAGAACCGCGTAAATATAGTTTTGAATTTTCAGTTTTGAGAACAGAAAACGAAAAACTGCCTCCTGTATAACATATACAAAAACTTGTGGAACCTTCTGTGAAAGTTCCACAAGTTTTTTGTTGCAATTTGGCGGAGAAGGGCTTAGAATAGGGCGGTTGAAGAAAGAGGTGCTTTTTGTATCATGCGTATTCTGCTGTCTCTCTCCGTCGCCCTGTTCGCGGGGCTTTTGATGACCCGTCCGCTCAGCCGCTTCCATCTGCCTGACGTGACGGCCTATCTGATCGCGGGCGTTCTGATCGGCCCGTGCTGCCTGGGGCTGCTGCACATCCCCGGCGTCGGCTTTGCCAGCTACGAGGAGCTGGAGGGGCTCAAGCTCATCTCCAACGTCGCCCTCGGCTTCATCGCCTTCTCCATCGGCAACGAGTTCCGCCTCTCCCAGCTTCGGGAGACCGGGAAGCAGGCGCTCGTCATCGGCATTTTGCAGGCCGTCGCGACGACGCTGCTGGTCGATCTCGCGCTGCTGGTCTTCCATCTGCTGCTGCCCGAGGTGCTCACCGTCCCGGCGGCGATCACCCTCGGCGCCATCGCGGCGGCGACCGCCCCGGCGGCCACGCTCATGGTCGTGCGCCAGTACAAGGCCAAGGGCAAGCTCACCGACCTGCTGCTGCCCATCGTCGCGCTGGACGACGCGGTGGGGCTCGTGCTCTTCGCGGTGTCCTTCGGCATCGCGAAGGCCATCAGCAGCGGCAGCGTGGACGTGATCGGCATTGTGGTGAACCCGCTTCTGGAGATCGCGGGATCGCTCCTCCTCGGCGCGGCGGCGGGCTGGCTGCTCACACGGCTGGAGACGATGTTCCACTCCAACACCAACCGCCTCGCCATGACCATCGGCTTCGTGTTTCTGACGGTGGCGCTCTCCATGCTGCAAATCCCCCTCGGCCGGGCGCAGCTCGGCTTCTCGAGCCTGCTCGTGTGCATGATGCTGGGCAGCGTCTTCTGCAATCTCTGCCCCCTGTCGGAGGAGATCATGAAGAACGCCGACCGCTGGACGGCGCCGCTGCTGGTGCTGTTCTTCGTCCTCTCCGGCGCGGAGCTGGAGCTGGGCGTCTTCGCCAGGGCGAGCTCGGTGCTGGTGGGCGTGGTCTACATCCTCGCGCGCTCCCTCGGCAAGTATTACGGCGCGCGGGAGTCGGCGCGGCTCGTCGGCTGCGACCATAACGTGGTCAAGTACCTCGGCATCACGCTGCTGCCCCAGGCGGGTGTGGCGCTGGGCATGTGCGTGACGGCGTCCTCCCTGCCCGGCGACGGCAAGATGATCCGCAACATCGTGCTCTTCGCGGTGCTGGTGTATGAGCTGGTCGGCCCGCTGATGACCAAGTGGGCGCTGACCCAGGCCGGCGACATCCAGCCCAAGAGCGAGGAAGTCCTCCGCCGCCGTGAGCGTAAGCTCGCCGCCGTGGAAGCGGCCGGAAAAAAGTGAAGGGCATCTCTAAAAACTCCCGCCCGGCGCTGCGCCGGATCTTTTGCCCCAGCTTTTTGTGCAAAAAACTTGAAATACACAAAGTATTCCTGCGTTTTTT
>CAJOFI010000013.1 GCA_905233595.1 uncultured Oscillospiraceae bacterium
CGGCAACCCACCGCTTTACAGCAGGGATGGCCGAGCGCCGGGAGCCACCTTCTCGTGAAGGGGGCTCCCAAGAGCGCGAACCCTCGCCCACGCTTTTGCCTCCCCTGGCGGGGCGTATCTACCCACTATGGGTGCAGATGAGCCCAAACAGAGCACCTTTCTGTGTGCTCCCCCTCCGGGGGAAGTGGCCGAAGGCCGATAGGGGGAAAAGTGCCCCTTCAGTCACCGTCGCAGGCGGCGGTGACAGCTCCCCGAAGGGGGAGCCATGCTATTAACCGACCACTGGCCACTGACGCAAAAAGAAAAGAGGCTGAAGGGAGGCACTTCGTAAGGAAGTTGCCTCCCTTCGGTTTCTATATAGTCAAAAATATTTCTGATCGCAGTTGATTTTTCACGATTTCGTGATATAATATAAGTGACCACAATCAGGAGGTTTCAGCTATGCCGGTATTGTCCAGATTTTATGGGATCATCATTCGTATGTATTTTCAGCAGGCGGAGCATAACCCGCCGCACATCCACGCCCTTTACGGCGAAGATATGGCCGCCATTGACATACAGACAGGTGAAGTGTTAGAAGGCCATCTGCCGCCTAAGGCGCTTGCTATGGTACGGGAATGGGCGGCTATCCACAAAGACGATCTTCTGCATATGTGGGGGACGCAGGAATTCAAATCCCTTTCTCCCCTTGAGTAAGGAGTTGATACGATGTTCCATAAGGTCAAAGCGGTCAACGCTCTGCCGGACTATCGCTTGAGTGTCCAATTTGCGGAGGGTGTGACAAAAATTTATGATGTAAAGCCTCTGTTTGCAAAATGGGCGCCGTTCAAGGCATTGGAAAATGCGCCGGAGCTGTTTTCCGGCGTGGAGGTCGATGTGGGCGGCTATGGGATCATCTGGAATGATGATCTTGACCTGTCCTGTGACGAGCTGTTTGAGAACGGTGAGACGGTCAAGACGCCCTTTGACGGTCTTATGGCATTTACAGACGCTACCCAGCTTTGGGGACTGAACGAAAGCACGCTGCGCAAAGCGATTGCCTACGGCAAGCTGGTCAACGGCGTGGATGCCTGTAAATACGGCAAGCAGTGGGTGATTTCCATGGAAGCAATGAGGCGGGAGTATGGTGTTCCTAAAGCAGACCGTTAAGGAGAAATATGTTTATATCAGAATTGACGAACAAAGAGCTGACAGACAAAATTATCGATAGCGTTTTGTTTGAAGGGCTTGAAGACACGGGGGAGGCCGCTGATTGTATTATCGTGCTCGGTAGCACAAAGGCCTCTCAATATAAGGTTCCCATTGCAGTCTCTGCTTATAAGGAAAACCGTGCCCCTAAACTTCTGCTGTCCGGTGGTAAAGTGAAAGATTTCAACGAAGGCCGCATGAGCGAGGCCGATCATATGTGCAGAACGGCTATCATGCTTGGTGTAAAGAAAGAAGACATCGTTTTAGAAACACTTTCACAAAATACAATAGAAAACATACTTGGATCGCTGTTTGAGTTACAGCGTGAATTTTGTATCAACCATGTGAGAAGGGTATTGCTTGTAACCACTTCATATCATATGAGACGAAGTCTGGCTATAGCAAGGTATCTGTTCCCGAGACACATTGAAGTTCTGCCATGTCCTGCAAATGATACCCACACGCGCCGAGATAACTGGGCATATAACGCCGAAGGACGGAAACGGGCTATGGACGAAGTTCAAAAGATTATTGATTGCGTAGGAAACGGCCTGTTTCCGGATTTTGAAGTATAAGAGCAACACCGGCTTCTCTTGATTACTTAAGAATGGAGCTTTGATATGTGGCGCTTTATAGATGATAATACTTTACCTATAATCACAGCCAAAGATCAAGTCAATAGCGCCCATCGGGAGTGTCGTTTACAGCTTCCCAAGACGGCAGTTGTATTCTTCATGAGCAAGTGTACCGATTATCTCTGTGAAAACTATCCGGCAAAAGAACTGCCGGAGCCCTTTCCTCGTTTTTTGAATCGCTGTCCTATTTGGGAAATCAATAAATACCAGCTCTGCTTTCTTGACGGAGGACGTGGTGCACCTCAAGCCTGCGATACCGTTGAGACACTTGCCGCACTTGGAGTAAAGAACATCCTTGCTGTCGGTATGTTCGGTGCATTTGATCCGCAAGTTAAGCTCGGAGAAGTCATAACGCCGGAAAAGGCCTTCATTGAAGAAGGAACCTCGCTCCATTACTATGAGTCCATAGATTTTTCGCAACCAGACAATGATCTGCTCCAAATCTGCTCTTCTGTGTTGCAAATCAATACATATCCTATTGTCACCACTGATGCTGTATATCGGCAGACATTCTACAAAGAACAGTTGTGGCGGAATAAAGGCGCAGTAGGCGTTGATATGGAGACATCAGCAGTTTTCAGCGTATCCCGATATCTCGGCCTCAAAGCTGCGGCGATTCTGATGGCATCCGATATTCACCCTACGAGCCCAGATGAACCGAAATGGGATTGGAATATGACAAAAGATATGAGGTTTGCTTTAGCTGAAAAGAGCCTTGATATCGCAAAACAATTGCTGTGATCTGTTATTATTTCAAAGGCATATAAACGCCGCCCTGCAAGCTACATACTTGCAGGGCATTTTTATGTATGCACCGCAGGGGCCTCCTGCGGTGTGTTTTTCTGTCTTAGCGTCCTCTGTCATAATCATGGCTGCGACGCCGGGGCCTTTGTCGGGGGTACGTGTCTACGGTTATAGCGAGCATCGGATTTTGCCCCACAAAATCCAGAGCAGAGCGGCAAAACAGGCGTGACCGTTGCAGTCACGCCTGTTTCATTTCTTTTTAGCCGGTTATTATCTGCCTCAAAGCACCTTCCTTACGGAGGGTGCCCCAAACACCCTCTTTTCTTTTTGCGTATTCTATGATACAATCCCCTTGCATCACTTTTTTCGAGGAAATCCCATGGAAAACAACAAAATTTCAAAGGAATACAAGCGCGCGCTGCTCTGGCGCTTTTTGAAGGGCAGCAAGGCGACCTTCGTTTTGAGCATGGTCTGCGCGGCGCTCTCGGCGCTGGCCGACCTGCTCTCGCCGCAGATTGTGCGCGTCGCGGTGGACAACGTCCTCGGCGGCAAGGACGCGGCGCTCCCGCCGCTCGTTCTGCGCCTCGTGGAGCGGGCGGGGGGCTTTGCCTACCTCGCCGAGCATATCTGGATCATGGCGCTCGCGCTTTTGGCCGTGGCGCTTTTGAAGGCGCTGAGCGTGTTCGGCTACAACGTCTCCAAGACCAGGGCCGCCGAGACCCTGGTCAAGACCATGCGCGACAGCCTCTTTGCCCACATTGAGCGCCTGCCCTTCGCCTGGCACATGAAGCACCACACCGGCGACATCATCCAGCGCTGCACCTCGGACATCGACACGACGAAGAACTTCGTCGCCGAGCAGATGACGAACATCATCCGCATCGTGATCCTGCTCTGCCTGTCGCTGGGCTTCATGCTCTCCATGAGCTGGAAGCTCACGCTGATCGCCGTTCTCCCGGTGCCCTACATCATCCTGCGCTCCTTCCACTTCCACCGGAAGATCGGCGAGGCCTTCATGAAGGCCGACGAGAACGAGGGCGTCCTCTCCTCGATGGCGCAGGAGAATCTGACCGGCGTGCGCGTGGTGCGCGCCTTCGGGGCGGAGCGCCGCGAGCGCGACCGCTTCTTTGCGCAGAACGACTACTACACCTCCCTCTGGATGAAGCTTGCCCAGCCCCTCGCCCAGTTCTGGAGCGTGAGCGACGTGCTCTCGGGCATCCAGATTCTGCTGATCGTGGTCTTCGGCTCGGTCTACTGCATCCGGGGCGAGATGCTTCCGGGCGCTTACATCGCCTTCCTCTCCTACGGCGCGATCATGACCTGGCCCGTGCGTATGCTGGGGCGCATGATCTCCGAGATGAGCAAGGCGGGCGTCTCGATCGACCGCATCGCCTACATCATGCAGGCCGAGGAGGAAAAAGAGACCGGAAGGGCGCTTCGCCCCAAAATGGACGGGGACATCCGCTTCGAGCACGTGAGCTACGCCTACGAAAACAGCCCCGAGATCCTGCACGACGTTGACTTTACGATGAAGGCGGGCAGCACCCTCGGCATCCTCGGCGGCACCGGGAGCGGCAAATCCACGATGATGCTGCTGCTCGACAAGCTCTACGAGCTGCCCGAGGGCTGCGGCACGATCTCCGTAGGCGGCACGGATATCCGCGACATCGACACCGCGCATCTTCGGCAGAACATCGGGATGGTCTTGCAGGAGCCCTACCTCTTCTCCCGCAGCCTGCGGGAGAACATCGCGATCACGGACCCCGCCATGCCGATGGACGCCGTGCGCGAGGCCGCCCGCGCCGCCTGTCTGGACGAGACGATCGCGGGCTTCAGCAAGGGCTACGAGACCTTCGTGGGCGAGCGGGGCGTGACCCTCTCCGGCGGGCAGAAGCAGCGCGCCGCCATCGCCCGGATGCTCACGCAGAACACGCCCATCATGATCTTTGACGACTCGCTCTCCGCCGTCGATACGGAGACGGACGCGAAGATCCGCGCCGCGCTCGAGCGCCGCTTCGGCTCGGCCAGCATCATTCTCATCTCCCACCGCATCACCACGCTCTCGAAGGCCGACCAGATTCTGGTGCTCGAAAAGGGGCGCATCGTCGAGCGCGGGAGCCATGAGGAGCTGCGCCGCGCCGGGGGCATCTATCAGCAGATCTGTGAGATTCAAAGCGCCTCTGCGGAACAGTGAAAAGAGAAAAGATAGATATGGCGTCCCCTGCGGGGACGAATTGAAATACGTCGCGAAGCGACACCATAACTTTTCACTTCTCACTTTTCACTGTTCACTATCAAAAGGTATGGATATGAAGAAGAAATCTGTTTCAAAACCCAAAAAGCTGCCGTTTTTTGGCATCGGCAAAATTTTGCCCTATCTGAAAAACTACAAGGGCGCGCTCGCCGTGATGATCCTCGGGAGCGTCGTGGGCAGCGTCTATGACGTGGTGATCCCGGTCTTTCAGCGCTACGCTCTGAACCACTTCATCGCCCTCGGCACGCTGGAGGGCCTGCCGCTCTACATCGTGCTCTACCTCGGCGCCATCGTGCTGGCCGCGCTTGTAAACTACGCCGCGGCCTACAACGGCACGAAAATCGAGGTCGGCGTGGACAAGGATCTGCGCAACGACGCCTTCTCCCACCTGCAGACCCTGTCCTTCTCCTACTTCAACCAGAACAGCGTCGGCTACGTCCACTCCCGCGTCATGTCCGATACGGGGCGCATCGGCCAGCTCGTGAGCTGGACGGTGCTCGAGAGCATCTGGCAGCTCGGCTATGTGGTCGGCGCGGTGGTGGTCATGTTCGCGATCAACGCCCGCCTCGCGGCGCTGGTGGTGGCGGTGCTGCCCCTCGCGGTGTTGTTTTACGCGATCTTCCAGGGCAAGCTCACCCGCGTCAACCGCGAGATGCGCGAGCTCAATTCCCAGATCACCGGGGACTTCAACGAGGGCATCACCGGCGCGCGCACGATCAAGACCCTCGTCATCGAGGAGAGCATGGAGCGCGCCTTCGTGGACGATACCGCGAAGATGCGCCGCAAGGCGGTGCAGGGGGCGCGGCTGCGCGGCCTCTTCGCCGTGACGATGCATTTCGCCTCGTCGCTGGCGCTCGCGGTGGTGCTGTGGAAGGGCGGCTACATCGCCAAGACCCAGATCGGCACCTTCTCGCTCTTCATGTCCTATGCCCAGGGCATGATGGAGCCCGTGCGCTGGATCGTGGACGCGATCAGCGACCTCATCACGACCCAGGTCAACATCGAGCGCCTGACCCGCCTTTTGGAGACCGAGCCGGACGTGAAGGACTCGCCCGAGGTCGTCGAGCGCTACGGCGACAGCTTCGAGCCGAAGCGCGAGAACTGGGAGGAGCTGCGCGGCGACGTCGAGTTTGAGGACGTGAGCTTCCGCTACCCCGACGGGGACGAGACGATTTTGGAGCACTTCAACCTCAAGATCCCCTTCGGCACGAACCTCGCCATCGTGGGGGAGACCGGCGCGGGCAAATCGACGCTGGCAAACCTCATCTGCCGCTTCTACGAGCCGACGGCGGGGCGGGTGCTCATCGACGGGCGCGACGCGCGCGATCGCTCCCAGCTCTGGCTGCACGACGCCATCGGCTACGTTTTGCAGACGCCGCACCTTTTCTCCGGCACCGTGCGGGAGAACCTGCTCTACGGAAACCCCGACGCGACGGACGAGGACATTCACGCGGCTCTCCGGCTCGTGAGCGCCGAGAGCGTGATCGAGAAGCTGGAAAAGGGGCTGGACACCGACGTGGGCGAGGGGGGCGACCTGCTCTCCACCGGGGAAAAGCAGCTTCTGAGCTTTGCCCGCGCGATCCTCGCCGAGCCGAAGATCCTGGTGCTGGACGAGGCCACCGCCTCCGTGGACACGATCACCGAGCAAAAGATCCAGTCAGCCATCGACACGATCATCCGAGGCCGCACCTCCATCGTCATCGCCCACCGCCTCTCCACCGTGAAGAACGCGGACGTGATTTTGGTCGTGAAGGACGGCAAGATCATCGAGCAGGGCAGGCATGAGGAGCTCATGCGGGCGAAAGGGCACTACTACCGCCTCTACACCCGCCAGTATGAGGACGAGGCCACCAGCGCCGTTCTCGGCGTCGTCAAGCGCGGCACGAGACCGGTCAGCGAAGTTCCTTAAATAAATCTTAATGAAATACCCTCTTGGTTCTTAAAGTCCAGGAGGGTATAATCATCTCGAACGAAGGGAGAGGATGGCATGGCTAAAATCCTCATTTGCGACGACGAGCCGGACATTGTCGCGGCGCTGAAAATCTATCTCGAGGCCGAGGGCTACGAGACCCTCTGCGCCCGCAACGGGCAGGAGGCGCTGGAGCTGCTGCGCCGGAACGAGGTGCAGCTTGTGCTCTTGGACGTTATGATGCCCGTGCTCGACGGCATCGGCGCGATGGCGCGGCTGCGGGAGGAATCGAACGTCCCGGTCATCCTGCTGACCGCGAAGGGCGAGGACACGGACAAGGTGCTGGGGCTCAACGTCGGCGCGGACGATTACGTCACCAAGCCCTTCAACCCCGTGGAGCTTTTAGCGCGCGTGCGCTCCCAATTGCGGCGCTATCTGCAACTGGGCGGCGGCGTGAAGCGGGAGAGCCTGCTGCGCCTCGGCGGCGTGGCGCTGGACGATAAGACGAAGAGCGTCACGCTCGACGGCGAGCCGGTTAGCCTCACGCCGCGCGAGTTTGAGATTTTGAAGCTTCTCATGCAGAGCCCGGGCGAGGTCTTCGCGCCGAAGACGATCTACCGCCGCGTCTGGAACGAGGAACCCTACGGCGCGGAGAGCACCGTCGCGGTGCACATCCGCCATCTGCGCGAGAAGCTGGAGATCAACCCCGCCGAACCGCGCTACATCAAGGCCGTCTGGGGACAGGGCTATAAGTTCGATTCGTAGACGGCTGAAAAAACTCCGTTTTTTACAGCCCGGTTTTGAGTCGTGAGTTTTGAGTTTTGAGAGGATTTCAGAACTTTTCAGAGAGATCAAAATGTTATCCGTTCTCCTCAAAACTCAAAACCATCCAACAAGGAAGGTGCATTTTTATGAAACAGAGTATGATCGTTAAAGCGCTCGCCGTTGTGCTGCTCTGTGCGGCGGTGCTGGTGTTTACCGGCTCAGCCCTCGCAAGCTTCGCGCTCTACGACAGCGGGGCGTATACGCTCGGCTACGACGCCGCCGCGCGGGAGATTGTGAACGATACCGCCTATCAGATGGCAAACGAGGCCGCGATCTATACCCGCAGCGGAAACTATGAGGGCAGCGCCGTTCCCGTGAACTTCCGCTGCGTGATCGAGGATCAGAGCGGGAAAACGGTCTATTCCGACTACGAGGGCGAGGAGACGCTTTGGGATCGCGTGATCGAGGTCGAACCTGCGCACAGCACCTGGACCTACCCGGCGGAAGAACTCGAGGTCACGCCGACCCCGCAGCCGTCGGCGGAGCCTTTCGTCACCCCGCCGACCGCGACCTGGGTTTACGAGCTGGAGGACTACGAAACAGGCGAGCGCTACACCTTCGCAACGGAGGCCGAGCGCAGCGCCTGGGTGAAGGAGCACAGCCTGCGCGTGCACGGCTACGTCCTGCAAAAGCTCCGGCCTGGGGACGAGATCTGGAGCCTGCTGTACCTGTTCCGGGCTTTGTACGGCTATCGAAACCTGCTGCCCTGGCTTGCGGCGGGGAGCTTTGTGCTCGGGCTGCTGCTCTTTGCCTTTCTGATCGCCGCCGCAGGGCACCGCAAGGGCGCGGACGCCGTGCGCGAGAGCTTTGTGGACAGGATCCCGCTCGACATCTTCACGCTGCTGATCCTCACCGGGCAGAGCATGGTGTTGATCCCGCTGGCAGACGGGGGCTTACCGCGAAACGTGTTCGGCTTCCTCGTGCTGGGCGTGTGCGAGGTGCTGGTCGGGCTGCAATTTCTGCTCTGGTGCATGAGTCTCAAGGTGCGCGTCCAGTGCGGCACGGTTTGGAGGAACAACCTCGTCTGCAAGCTCTGGGGCTGGGGTGTGGGGCTTTTGAAAAAGCTGTGGGCGCTGTGCGTGAGGGCGCTCCGGGTGCTGCCGTTTCTGTGGCGCTGGGTCGCGATCCTGGGTGCGCTGATGCTCTTCGAGCTGATTTGCTTTGCCGGGGACGGAGAGGGCTTCGTCTTTGTCGTGCACCTCTTCGTGCTCTGCCCGGCGGTGCTGTACCTCGTCTGGCAGGCGCGGAAGCTGAGAGCGGCGGCGAAGGAGATCGCGCGGGGCAATCTCAACGCCCGCGTGGACACGAAGGGCATGTTCTTTGAACTCAAGGAGCAC
>CAJOFI010000014.1 GCA_905233595.1 uncultured Oscillospiraceae bacterium
TTCCGCATGGCTGTCAAGCCCCTTTACTTTATAAATCTCAAAAAATCTATTTCCTGAACAGCCTGCTGTGTGAACCGGTTCTCACAAGCGATAATACCAGCACACTCTCTGTGATCTTGTAGATCAGAAGCCAGTCAGGCTCTATATGGCATTCTCTATATCCCTTATATTTTCCCTGCAGTTCATGATCAAGATACTCTCTTGGGAGCATCTCACCATCTGCCAGAATACGAACCACGTCGGCAAGTTTCGTCATATCCATTCCCTGCTTCTCAGCCAGTTTGAAATCCTTCTTGAATTGCGTGGTTCTCTCAATCCTGTACTTCATGGGATTAACTTCTCAGTTCAGCAAAAAGCTCATCAACAGATGAAAATATCTCCGCATCAGGATCATTCAAAAGCTCTTCTGTTTCTTTCATAGCGGCCTCTGTCTCTTCGCTTGGTATATCCGAAACTATGGCACGGAATAAATTGACAAAGCTTGTCAGTTGCTCCTCGCTCATCATGTTTACGATGTTCAAGGCCATATCCCTTGTACTCATTTCAAAGCATCTCCATTTCTCGGTTCAGATTACATTTGAATATGATGTCCTTCTTTTGATTGTCAGGTCAATACCTTTCCCAAATCCTTTTCTACACGGGTTTTCCCATCCATCCCACCGAACCTGACAGGGTATAGTAACCCCGTCAAATCCGACGGTTATCCATCACGAATGCAGTATTCCGTTTCAAGCGCCCCGCAAGACGCAAAATATCCTGAAGGGCACGCGAGGGCGCAGTTAGCCCCTGCTCTGCTCTGCTCTGCTCTGCTCTGCTCTGCTCTGCTCTGCTCTGCTCTGCTCTGCTCTGCTCTGTATAATGCTTATCGTTTGCCGTAACCAATGTTTTGTTCTGTTCCATGCAGGTTCCTGCGATCAACGCATCGGCCATTTCCATCGAATGACTTAATGCGAACTCTTCAACATAATCCGAGGCGCGTAGGGAGATGCCTTCAGACAATGGAATGACCTCCACATCCATGTCCGCGAATGCCTTCTTCATTTTTGAAAGCTCCCGCTTGTCACGCATTCCCTGCACAAGCTCCATGTACGTTACAATCGAAATGGAGAAGGGCATTGCTTTCATGATAAAATCGATTGCCTTTTGATTTCCTCTTAGAAACCAAATGAGAACATCTGTATCAAGTATCAAAGGAACGCCCCTTTCTCATATCCCGAACCGTTTCCTCTACGGACAGTTCATTTTCATGATCCTCCCACAGTCCGGCGAGGTTCAGCACTGCGGCTCTCATTTTTGCATCTACATTCTTTACCGGTCGTTCATTAAACGCCGACTGGCTATTCATCGCTCTTAAAAGATCCAGCACGATCTGCTGGTTTCTTATTGGCATTGTCTCTATAATGCTCATCGCTTCCTGCGCCAGCGTCACAAGAATCACCTCCAATATGCTTTCCCGCTTTCCGCCGAACCTGACAGGGTATACTTACCCCGTCAGAATCCGACGGTTATCCATCTCTTATATTGTATACTGTATTATACGCCGCAATCCGCACCGGCGCAAGCCTTTTTTCGTCAACAGCGCCTTAAATTGGGCGCAAGACGGAAGACCCTCTCCGCCCCGGTGTGCCCACCGGGGCGCCTCTCCCGGAGGGGGAGGCAAGGGGGCTGGCTGCGTGAGATCCTTCTCTGCGCGAAGCCAGGGCACAGGGGGGGAGGCAAGGCGGATTATTTACATAGCTCACTTTACATAAGTCTATTTCCATAACACAATTTACACAATCTCCACGCTCACGCCGTTGAGCTCGACGCCGCTGTCAGCGGCGATGAGGAGGTATTTTTTTCCGTCGATGATCCGGCTCTCCACGAGGTAGCTGTACTTGGGATCGACCGTGATCTTGACCTCGGCGGTCGCGATCTCCATGCGCTTGGGGCTTGTGACGTTTGCGGGGCGCACGACGGCGTCCTCGCCCAGTTCCTCCTCCCAGCGGCGGCAGAAGGCCTCCGCCTGCTCCGGGGCGGCGCCGCTGTTCTCCAGAATTTCGCCCATCTCCTCCACCGAGACGGTGAGCGGCTCCGGGTCCTTGCTCTCCTTGTGCAGGGCGATGCGCTCGCTGAGCTGCTCGTGCAGCGCCTGCACCACGTCGAAGCGGCAGTCCTTGTCCATGGCGGCGCTCAGCACCTCGTCAAAGGTCTCCTTCTGCTTCCCGGCGGAGGCGGGAACCGGCGTGCGGAACACCGCGTCGATGAACTCCCGGTGGATGCTCTCGCTGTTTTTCGAGTAGAAGAGCGCGTTGTAGATGTTCGCGGCGCGCTCGTCAAAGCTCGGCCAGAGAAAGCCCAGCTCCGGCGCGGTCACGACCTGACCGGCGAAGGCGCTGTGGAAGCGCTTCTCCTCCGGCTCATAGCCCAGCTCGAGCTTGCCGGTCTTCACCGGGCAGATCGAGCAGAGCAGATATTCGTACACGTCGCCCCGGTCGTCGTCATGGCCGTCCTTGCCGTAGTGCGGCACGTCGTAGCGGTCGCAGACGAGGAGGATGAGATAGTTCTCCTCCCCCATGTCGATGTTCTCAATGACGCTGCGGTAGAAGGCGTCGCGCAGGCTCGCGTCCTCCAGATGGCACTTGCGCAGCGCGCTGAGCAGGCGGTGCTCCTCGCTGTCCATGACCTGTTTGGTGGCAAAGGAGATGTCCAGCAGGTTCTTCCCCAGCGCGCCGCCGAGGGCTTTTTTCAGCAGCGCGAGATACTTCTCCTGCTCCTCGCGGGTCAGCAGCCCCAGCGATTCGTCCAGATCGGCGATGATCTCCCTGTTCGTGTTTACATAACAACCGTATATATGTTGGATGCTGTTGTGCTCCGGCCGGATGCGGCGCCGGATCTCCCCCAGCTCTTTTTGATTCATGGCGATACGTCCTCCTGCGGATGGATTATAATGAATACTGAATTCTGAAGAATGAATCCTTATGGCGTCCCCTGCGGGTAAAATTGTCGCGCAGGCGACGCCTTTCTCATTCAGTTTCTTTGCCGACTGATGATACCACATCCTGCGCGGAAAGTCAAAGCCTTGCCAGTTTCGGGAAAGGATGATATACTGTATCAAAAAAAACGCAAAGGAGAAGCAAATGAAGGTTTCCGAACTGCCCTATGTGAGAGTGACGCTGGAGGAGGTCTCCCGCGTGATGGCGGAGGTGACCGCGCGCGTAAAGAACGCGAAGAGCGCGGACGAAGTTCTCGCCGCCCGGGAGGACTATCTCAAGATCCTGCGGGAATACAGCACCGCCTCCTGCCTCGCCTCCACGCGCTACACGCTCAACACCGTCGATCCCTTCTACGCCGCGGAGAACGATTACTATGACGAGATCGGCCCCACGGTGCAGAGCGACATCGTGCGCTATCAGGCGGCGCTGCTGGACTCGCCCTTTCGCGCCGAGCTTGAAGAGCGCCTGAGCGGCGTGCTGTTTCAGTCGATGGAGGTCTCGCGCAAGGCGATGAGCGAGGCCATCGTGGAGGACATGGTGGAGGAAAACAAGCTCGTGCGGCGCTACTCCGACCTCATGAGCGGCATGGAATTCACGTTCCGGGGCGAGACCATGCCCCGCGCCGCGCTGATGAAGTACGCCAAGGACTCCGACCGCGCGACGCGCCGGGAGTGCTACGAGGTGCTCGGGCGCGGGCTCGAGGCGCACCGGGCGGAGCTGGATGAGATTTTTGACCGTATGGTGCACGTGCGCGACCGGATGGCGAAAAAGCTGGGGTACAAGAATTTCATCGAGCTGGGCTACTACCGCATGGAGCGGCTCTGCTACGACGAGGGGAAGGTCGCGGCCTTCCGTGAAAACGTGCTGCGGGACGTCGTGCCCGTGGTGGCGCGGCTGAGGCGTGAAAACGCAAAGCGCCTCGGCATCGAGGATTATCACCTCTACGACGACGGCGTCATCATCCCCGGCGGCGACCCCCGCCCCGGGAACAAGGAGGCCATCTTCGCCGCAGCGCGGGAGATGTACCACGCCATGAGCCCCGAGACCGCGGCGTTTATCGACATGATGCTCGAAAACGAGGCCTTCGACGTGGACGCGCGCCGCAACAAGTGGGGCGGCGGCTACTGCATCGACTTTGCCGCGTATAAGCAGCCCTTCATCCTCGCAAACTTTAACGGCACCGCCGGGGACGTGGACGTGGTGACGCACGAGGCCGGGCACGCGCTCAACGCCTGGCTCATCGCGGACAACCGCTTCGCACTCGAGTTGCAGTGTGGCGGCATGGAGACTGCTGAGACGCACTCCATGTCCATGGAGTTTTTCGCCTGGCCGTATATGGATCGCTTCTTCGGCGCGGACGCCGGGAAATACCGCTATATGCACGCGCTGGGCGCCTTCTCCTTCATCCCCTACGGCACGATGGTGGACGCCTTCCAGCACATCGTTTACGAGCACCCGGACATGACGCCCGCCGAGCGCAACGCCGCCTGGCTGGAGCTGGAGCACGCGTACCGCCCCTACATCGAGCAGAGCGGCATCCCCTATCTCGAGGAGGGCACGCGCTGGCAGTACCAGATGCACATTTACGAGAGCCCCTTCTACTATATCGACTACTGCCTCGCGCAGACGGCGGCCTTCCACTTTCTGCTGGCGAGCCTGGACGATTACGGCGACGCCTTGAAGCGCTATCTGCGCCTGTCGCGGCAGGGCGGCGAGAAGGTCTGGACAGAGCTTCTGCGCGAGGCGGGCTTCCCCTCCCCCTTCGAGCCCGGCGCGCTCCGTGCGCTTTCCGAAAAGGTGGAGGCGCTTCTGGACTCGCTCAGAGCATACGATTGAACCGCCCGGGAATCGCTTCCGGCATAAAAGCGGGGACGTGGAAAATCTCGACTTTTCTCAAGAGCATCCTGTTGTTTAGCCACTGAAAAAGTTCTGAAATCATCTCAAAGCTCACAACTCAAAACTCAAAACTGGGGCTGTGAAAAACGAAGGTTTTCACAGCCCCAGCGACTGGGTGTATATTCTTACTTCATGCCGTTCTCGTAGGCCTCGATCATCTTCTTGACCATCTGGCCGCCAACGGAACCGGCCTGACGGCTGGTGAGCTCGCCGTTGTAACCGTTCTTCAGGTTCACACCGACCTCAGCGGCCGCTTCCATCTTGAACTTGTCCATCGCCTCACGGGCAGCGGGGTTCACGAGATGATTGCTGGTATTCGCAGACATTCCTTGCATCTCCTTTTCATCAGATTGGGACGGACTTTTCGCCGTCCCGATCCTCTGGATCAGCACGCCGCTTCCGTCCGCACTTAGCTTGTGCGTCTGCGTTCGAGATATGCAAAGAGCGCCTTTGGAAACATTTTGTAACGCGCCGCCGCGTCAAAGCTCCGCCGGACAACAGGTGCTGTTTTCGCGTTTGAAAGCAGCTTAGGAACTGTTCCGAAATAATATAACCCGGAGTCGAATTCACTGTTGAGCGCGTTGACAGATTGTTGCATTCGAGCTTCAATAAATCCAACTCCGGGGGAGCGACGGTCAGACCGAATAGTTATGTGTTTTTCACGTTGTTTTTCTCTTTAACAACGGCCTGTTCTTCTTTTCCAGACACAAAGCAGGCCACCAGCCCGTAGATGAGTGTCGGACGGATCCAGATCTCCGTAAGCAGATAGTCGGTATACTCATTGATGGGATTGTTGGCGATGACGAAGTTATACAGTCCGGCAATGGCCATGTCGATGACAAAAAGCAGCCAAAGATTGCGCTTGGTGTAGCTCTTCCAGTCCTTGCGGGCATAGAAGAAGGTGAGTAGCAGGAGCAGCAGCACCGAGAGCGTCAGGCAGATCAGATGGATCGGATAGCTCTCCAGCGGCGGAAGGAAGAGGATGTCTCGCAGCAGCACGGTAACGCCTAAGCATACCGAGCTCCAGTAGTTGAAGCGCTGGGTGTCGATGCGCTTGAAAAAGTACATCCCCATCATCACGAGACACGCAATGTAGAACAGGTTGAGCACCAATTCGTTCCAGGCGTCGGCCAGTCCGAAATGGATAATGCCAAAGAGCATCGTGCCTACCGAGAGCACGCCGCCCACGGCGGTGATCCCAATATCGATGAGCTGTGATTTCTTTTTGAATCTGGTTTCCATAATATTCCTCCTCTTTTTTCTGTGTTCGGTCGCCCCATTGGCGCCGCCCTGCTCCCATGCAGGGCGCGCAGCCAGCCATCTTCGCTGTGACACAAGACTGCCAAAAAGTTGGGACGCTTTCGTACAATCATACGAAGTTGCCCAACCCTCCAGGTGGATGACACCGCTTTCGCGCGCGGGCGGCAGGCGCCAGCGAGAGCATCTCGTCCTCACCGGCGCAGACAATGACCGGCGCGATGAATTTCACGCGCTCGCGGACGTACTTGGTATGGCAAAAATCAATAAATGCTCGCGGGTCGATCAGATCGCTTCCCTCCTGAAGGCAAAATGCTGCGCACCGGGATCGCGCTTCTCGATCACGGTCTGTTCACAGTTCGTATATGGATTCTCCTCCCATGATCTTTTTTACAACTGTATTGGTAACGTTTCAGCCCTGTGCAAAAAAAGAACAATCCTGCGTGTCCTTCCCCCCCAGCGGGGGATTACACTGAATAGTTACCTGTATTGTATCCAGATATCCGACAGATTGCAAGGGATTTTTTCCATTTTATAAGCGTCAGCAGTAAAGCGAGGGCTTCGTCAACTGCATACCAATACAGGCTTGCGGCGCTGTGCATCCTCGGTCTCTGCCTGACGGGCTTTTCCTACGGCGCGGGGCCGACGATCTCCTCGGCCTTTACCCCGGCCTTGTATCGTCGATTCCTTCCGGCACATCCAGCAATCCAAGTTTTTTCATTCCCTGTATACTTCCTTCTGCTCCTTCAGTATACAGGTGTTTTACACGGTTTACATAACCGCGTCTGCCCCTTTGTTTACACTTCGTTAACTCATTCAATTACCGTGGCTTGTCGTTTTTTTGCACTGTACAAGAGCCGTGATATGGTGTATAATAATGGTGTATATGCCGTTATTTTTGATTGAAGTCGTTTTTCGCCTGCGCGGCAAGCGAAAAACGTCCGCACCGCGTCTGTTTGAACCAACTACCAAATAAAGCAGAGGAAGAAAACATGCTGGAACTGAGAAATCTGTCCTACTCCGTGGAGGAGGACGGCGTAAAGAAGGAGATCCTGCACGGGCTGAACCTGCGCGTGCAGGATCGCAAATTTGTCGTCATCACTGGGCCGAACGGCAGTGGCAAGTCCACGCTTGCGCGGCTGATCGCCGGGATCGAGAAGCCCACCGAAGGGCAGATCCTGCTCGACGGGGAGGATATTACCGACAAGAGCATCACGGAGCGCGCAAGGCTCGGCATCGGCTACGCCTTTCAGCAGCCGGTGCGCTTCAAGGGCATCCGGGTGCTGACGCTGCTGCGCCTCGCGGCGGGGAAGAATCTGAGCGTCTCCGACGCCTGTACCTATCTGTCCGAGGTCGGGCTCTGCGCGCGCGACTATATCCAGCGCGAGGTGAACGCCTCCCTCTCCGGGGGCGAGCTCAAGCGCATCGAGATCGCGACGGTTCTCGCCCGCAAGGCGCGCTTCACGGTCTTTGACGAGCCGGAGGCCGGCATCGACCTCTGGAGCTTCCAGAACCTGATCCGCATCTTCGAGTCCATGCGCGAGAACATCCGGGACAGCTCCATGGTCATCATCTCCCACCAGGAGCGCATTCTGAGCATTGCCGACGAGATCGCCGTCGTCTCCGACGGGCGCATCGAGCGGCAGGGCAGCCGGGACGAGATCTACCCCACGCTGGTGGGCACCACGGCGGCGCAGTCGGCCTGCAGCCGCTTGAAGTAAGGAGGCGCAGATATGGTACAGCTTGACGCGATTCAAAAGCGCCTCATCTCCGAGATCGCCGATCTGCACGGCGTTCCCGAGGGCGCGTACAACTTCCGCGCAAACGGCGGTCTCGCCGGGCGCAACAGCACCGCGAACATCGACATCACGAGCAAGGAAAACGGCAGCGGCATCGACATCCGCATCAAGCCCGGCACCGTCAACGAGAGCGTGCACATTCCGGTGGTGCTCTCCCAGACGGGGCTCAAGGAGGTCGTGTACAACGACTTCTACGTGGGCGAGGGCAGCGACGTGGTCATCGTCGCGGGCTGCGGCATCGACAACTGCGGCGGGCAGGACGCTGAGCACGACGGCGTGCACCGCTTCTTCCTCGAGAAGAACGCGAAGGTCAAATACGTCGAGAAGCACTACGGCTCGGGCGACGGCGCGGGCAAGCGCATCTTAAACCCCGTCACCGAGGTGCACATGGACGAGGGCAGCACCATGGAGATGGAGATGGTGCAGATCAAGGGCGTGGACTCCACCGAGCGCACGACCCTCGCCGAGCTCAAGGCGGGCGCGAAGCTCATCGTGCGCGAGCGCCTCATGACCCACGGGGAGCAGCGCGCGCTGAGCGTCTACAAGGTGGAGCTCAACGGCGAGGGCGCGAGCGCGGACGTGGTCTCCCGCTCCATCGCGCGGGACAAGTCCTATCAGAAGCTTGACGCCTGCATCGTCGGCAACGCCCCCTGCAAGGGGCATACCGAGTGCGACTCCATCATCATGGACGAGGGCACCATCCTCGCCGTCCCCTCGCTCGAGGCGCATCACGTAGATGCCTCCCTCGTGCACGAGGCCGCCATCGGCAAGATCGCGGGCGAGCAGCTCATCAAGCTCATGACCCTCGGCCTCACCGAACAGCAGGCCGAGGAAGAGATCATCAACGGCTTCCTCGCATAATGCAGTTTTGAGTGTTGCGTTTTGAGGAGAACGGATAAAAGGGACGACTTACAATGATCTCAAATCTCAAATCTCAAAACTCACGACTCAGAACCGGGGCTGTGAAAAACGAGGTTTTTTCACAGCCCCTTCACTTTTCTCTTGTACGCTTCATAAAATAGTGGTATGCTATCCCAAGAAATTCCGAAAAGAGGCGTTTGCTTTGAAAATTGTGGTTCTGGGCGGCGGCATCAGTACGGAGCGGCACGTGTCGCTCGTGTCCGCCACCTCGGTGTGCAAGGCGCTGCGCTCGCTGGGGCACAAGGCGATCTTTGTCGATCTCTTCCTCGGGCTGGAGGATTTCGACGCCCCGCTGGAGACGGCCTTCGACGCGCCCGACGGCTTCTGCGGCGAGGTCGCCATTGAGCATGAGGCGCCCGACCTCGCGGCGGTGATCGCCTCGCGCCGGGACAAAAGCCCCAGCCGCATCGGGAAAAACGTGCTGGAGCTTTGCCGTCTGGCGGATTGCGTGTTTCTCGGTCTGCACGGGGCGGACGGCGAGGACGGCAAAATTCAGGCCGCGCTCGAGCTGCTGGGCATCCCCTACACCGGTTCCGGCCCGCTGGGAAGCGCCATGGCCATGGACAAGGCGGTCGCCAAGCGCATCGTCGCCTCCGCCGGGGTGCGCACGCCGGAGTGGCGGGAGCTTACTTACACCGAGGCGGACATCCCGCAGCTTCGTGATACCCTGCCCGTGCCCTGCGCGGTGAAGGTGGTGGACGGCGGCTCGTCCATCGGCGTGGCGCTGCCCGATACGCGCGAGGAGCTGGCCGACGCCCTGCGCGAGCTGCTC
>CAJOFI010000015.1 GCA_905233595.1 uncultured Oscillospiraceae bacterium
CTTGCAATACACAAAGTATTCCTGCGCTTTGACGCCTTGCTACAGGCGAAAAATCCTAAGCCATCTTTGCGCATCTTATTCCGTGGCAGTTCCTAACTTATGCAATCTGACTTGCCTTTTTCACCTGTAGCTTCGTTGTCAAATCTTGAAATACACAAAGTATTCCTGCAATTTTCCGCCTCGCTACAGGCGACAAATCCTACGCCATCTTTGCACAATTTATTTCTGCACAGTTCCTAAGCCAAGCCCGGCTTCATAAAACACCCCCGACGCAAATAGGATGTAACATCTTATTCGTCGGGGGTGTTTTTTTGTCGGTCAAAACAGCTTTGGAAAAGGGGAGCCTGCGCGCCTTTGCGCGGGGGCTCGGCGTCTGGCTTGCCGCGGCGGCGGGGCTGAGCTTTGCCGCCGCCGTTCTGGTGCGCGCGCTGGAGATCCCGTCGGCGCAGTTTGGCTACGTCAGCTCCGCGCTGAGCTTTCTCGCCGCCCTGCTCGCGGGCAGAGCGGCGAGAGGGGAGGACGGGGGATTGCTTCGCACGCTCGCGGGAGGCGTCGCGCTCTGCCTCGTGCTGCTCACGGCGGGCTGCCTCGTCGGGCACGGGACGCCGGAGGCCTCGGCGCTTTTGAGCGTGGTCAGCTTCAGTCTCGCGGGCTGGCTGCTGGGAGGTCTTGTAATCAAAGGTAAAAAAACGGAAACAAAATACTCCCCGTTTCAGAGAAAAAAGAAACAAGGCGGAAGAAGTTAACATAATTCAACAATGCCGTTTATCTCTGCTTCCGCGAATATTTACAAGATGTGGAGCAAATAGACGCGATATCAACGCTATATTCCACAAGAACTTGTGGGAACCAGGGAGCAGAGTTAACATAAGCGAAAAAATAATTTGAAAAAATTTCGAAAAAGGACTTGATATCTTTGCAATTTTGTAATATATTGTTACCACATCGCGGTTATGTTAAGTGTAATTTTATTGCCAGAGATTACATAACGGTGACAAGATGAAAGAAAAAGCAAGGCTGCAGGAGCTGGGAGATCGGCTGTTTCTCCTTCTGTTTTTTCTGATCGGCGCGCTGCTGCTGCGCTTCGTGCCGTCGCTTGCGCGCAGCTTCGTACCCTCGGGGCGGATGCCGGGGCTTCTGATGCTGCTTCCGGCGCTGCTCGCGGGCTCGCTGCTCGGCGCGTACGTCCTGCCCTTCGGGGCGATGCTGCTGGGTATGCTGTGTATGCAGAAAATGACGGCGCTCGGCGTTCCGGGGGCGGAAGGGCTTGCGTCCTGGCTTCTCGCGCTGCTGCCCCTGCTGCTGCTCACGCCGGCCTACTACGCGCTTGCGTACTGCGGGATGCGCCTGTCGGAGGCCTGCGCGGCGGAATACCGGCGGGCGGACAGCGGGAAGCGGAAGCTCCTTGCGCGCCGCCAGCTTCTGATCGCGCTCTGCGCCGCCGCCGCGATCGCAGCGAACCAGGCTTCATTTTAACGAGAGAGGAAAGGAGGGCTATGGTTGCAGAATTCTGAAATCATCGAGCTTTTCGAACATTATTTAAGGGATGAGAAGAACGCGTCAGCCAATACCCTCAGCTCCTATTTGCGGGATATCCGGCAGCTTGCCGCCTATCTGGAGGGGCACACAGAGGTGGATATTGAAACGGCGACAGCGGCGGAGCTGGGGGAATACGTCGCCTGGCTCAAGGAAAACGGAAAGTCTGTCGCGACGGTCTCGCGCTCGATCGCTTCGATCAAAAACCTCTATTCCTATCTCTTCATCCGTCAGCTCGTGACGGTGAACCCCGCGACGAAGCTCGTCTCCGACAAGAGCGTGCAGAAGCTGCCGCAGATCCTCACCAACCGTGAGGTGGAGCTTCTGCTTGAGCAGCCGCGCTGCGTGGACGCGAAGGGCTATCGCGACCGCGCGATGCTGGAGCTTCTCTACGCAACGGGGATGCGTGTGACGGAGCTGATCGAGCTGAACGTCTCGGACGTGAACCTCGCGGCGGGCGTGGTGCGCTGCCACAGCCGCAACAAGGAGCGCTTCATCCCCATGTACCCGGCGGCGATCAAGGCGCTGGAGAACTACATGACGCTCGTGCGGCCGCAGATGATCGCGGAGACGGAGGAGGAGTCGCTCTTCGTGAACGTGAGCGGGGAGCGCATGACGCGCCAGGGCTTCTGGAAGATCATCAAATACTACCAGAAGAAGGCCGACATCGACAAGGACATCACGCCCCACACCCTGCGCCACTCCTTCGCGGCGCATCTGCTGGAAAACGGCGCGGATATCCACGCCATCGCGGAGATGCTGGGCCACGCGGACATCTCCTCCACGCAGGTCTATTCGCAGCTCGTCAAAAAGCAGCTCAAGGACGTTTACAACAAAGCCCACCCGAGAGCGTGAATATGGGGCTGTGAAAAACGGAGTTTTTCACAGCCCAAGTTTTGCGTTGTGAGCATTTTCGGCAGAAAGGGACAGAAGCTCTGTGCTAAGATGACATGAGAGACGTACATTATGAGATCGAGAGAAAGTTCCTGATCGGTATGCCCTCCGCAAAGGAGCTGGAGGAAGCCGGGGCGGAGGGGACGGAGATCACGCAGACCTATCTGCTCGCCGCGCCCGACACCACCGAGCGCGTGCGCAGGCGTGGGCGCGGGGGCGTCTATACCTGCACGCACACGACCAAGCGCAAGCTCTCCGACCTGAGGCGCATCGAGGACGAGGAGGAGGTCCCGGAGGAGGCGTATCGCGCGCTGCTGCAGAGAGCCGACCCGAAGCGCCGGGTGATCGAGAAGACGCGCTGGTGCTTTTCCTACGAGGGACAGGCCTTTGAGCTGGACGTGTTCCCCTTCTGGAGCGACCGGGCGTATCTCGAGCTGGAGCTGGAGGACGAGGCGCAGGAGATCCGCCTGCCGCCCTGGATCAAGCTGATCCGGGAGGTGACGGAGGACGCCCGCTACACCAACGCGGCGCTCTCGCTGGAGATTCCGAACGATGAAATCTGAGAGGTACAAGACCATGAAACGAATGATGATCCTATTGCTCGCGCTTGCGATGGCGCTGCAGCTTGCGGCCTGCGCGCGGGTGGAGCGCCTGAAGGACGTGGAGCTGCCCCCGCTGCCCACGGTGACCGTGAAGCCGGAGGCGACCATTGCGCCGGTGGAAGTGCCCGCCGCGCCGGTTGAGACGCCCGCGCCGCAGGAGAGCGCGGACGGCGAGAGCGCGGAGGAGGCCATGCGCCAGAGCGTGATCGTGAACTTCCGCAAGACGGCGTACACGGAGTTTGACCCCGCGAACGGGGAGCAGCAGATCCTCGACTTCTCCTACGTGACGCCGCACGTGACGATCCCGGGCAGGGAGGCTGCCGCCGACGCGATCAACGAGTATATCGCCATGCTCGATGAGAGCTACTACACCGGCAACGACTACGGCGACGGCGTATCCGACGGCTACAACGGCTTTCTGGAGCAGGCGCTGGACAATTTCAGCTACGTCCATGAGACCGGGGCGGATATGCCGCTGGAGTTCTTCTCCGAGCGGACGGCGGAGGTTCCGCGCGCGGACGGGCGCGTTTTGAGCCTGTACTTCAATACCAGCACCTACACCGGCGGCGCGCACGGCATCTACGTGGGCAGCGCCTACGTTTTCGATACCGAGACGGGATCGCTTCTGTCCCTCGACCGCATCACGCCGGATTATGAGGCGTTTTCCGCGCTGGTCGTGGAGAAGATGCTCGAGCAGGCGCACGCCGACGCCGATTTGAGCGCGGCCATCAGCTCCTTCATCGAGGAGAAGGACTGGGCGTTCAGCTTTGCCCGGCTGCTGCGCGAGGGCTCGTGGTATCTCGACGAAAACGGGCTGGTGCTTTTCTCCACGCTCTATGAGCTCGCGCCCTACGCCGCCGGCATCCAGAGCTTTACCGTCTCCTATGAGGAGCTGGGCGAGCTTCTCGACCCGCGCTACCGCGTGGGGGACAGGCAGGCCGAGGGCGGCTTTACCTTCCTGCGCATGAGCCAGGTGGAGGAGGGGAGCGTCCCCGTCCTCGACTTCGTGCAGGCCGCGCAGGACGCCGAGCAGCTCTGCCTCATCAGCGGCGAGCGCGTCTATGACGTGACGCTCAGCCGCGTGGGCTATCTGGAGGAGGAAAACACCTATTACAAGACGGAAATCCTCTGGTTCTGCAGCGTGATGCAGAACGAGGCCGTGCAGCTGTCCGCAAACCTCGTCGGCGCGGACACGCAGCTTCTGCTCTCCTATCGCAGCGGCGACGGGCAGCACCGCGCGCTGCTCAGCATGAGCGCCGAGGACGGGAGCCCGCGCCTCGTGGAAGACGGCTTTACGCTCTACGAATAAAAAGATAAAGAGGGAAAGAATGTTTTCCCTCTTTATTTTTCATTTTCTGTGAAAATGTGCTTGACACGGCTTGTCTCCCGTGTTATACTACGCAAGCCGCATTGAAGGGGTATCAAGTGGGCTTTGGCTTCACCCCAAGAGCGAGTCCTGTGAAGAGGGAGGATATCATTTATGAAGCATGCTGTGATCGTGACCGGCGGCAAGCAGTACCGTGTGGCTGAGGGCGACGTGATTTTCGTCGAGAAGCTGGACGTCGCTGCGGGCGAGTCCGTGAAGTTCGATCAGGTTCTGGCTGTCGTTGACGGTGAGAACGCCAGGTTCGGCGCTCCTGTCATCGAAGGCGCTTCCGTCACCGCGAACGTGGTGAAGAACGGCAAGAGCGCCAAGGTCCGCGTGTACAAGATGAAGCCCAAAAAGGGCTACCGTCGTACCCAGGGCCACCGTCAGCCTTATACCAAGGTTCAGATCGAAGCCATCAACGCTTAAATTTCCGCACTTGATTTTGACTTATGGAGGTGTAACCTAAATGGCACATAAAAAAGGTATGGGTTCTACCAAGAACGGCCGCGACTCCGAGTCGAAGCGTCTTGGCGCCAAGAGAGCCGACGGGCAGTTTGTCCTGGCCGGCAACATCCTTGTCAGACAGCGCGGAACCAAGATCCACCCGGGCACCAACGTGGGCAAGGGCAAGGACGACACGCTGTTCGCCCTCGTGGACGGCACTGTGAAGTTCGAGCGCATGGGCAAGGAGCGCAAAAAGGTCTCCGTTTACGAAGAGATCGCTCAGTAATGCACGAAAAAGGCCGGATGTTTGTCCGGCCTTTTTTTATCGCTCAGAAAAGTGAAGTTTGAAACCAGGCGTAAAAGGAGGAGACAGCATGGCGTCCGCATTTGTTGACAAGGCGCGCATCAGCGTTCACGCCGGGAAGGGCGGGGACGGCGCGGTGGCCTTTCACCGGGAAAAGTATATCGCGGCGGGCGGCCCCGACGGGGGCGACGGCGGCCGCGGGGGCGACGTGGTCTTTGTGGTGGACGATAACATGTCTACGCTCATGGACTTTCGCTATAAGCGCAAATACGTGGCCGGGAACGGTCAGAACGGCATGGGCAAGCGCTGCTACGGCAAGGATGGGGAGACCCTCTATGTGAAGGTGCCGCGCGGCACGCTCGTGCGCGACACACAGACCGGCGGCATCATGCACGATATGTCCGACGGCGCAAGCTGGGTCGCGGCGAAGGGCGGTCGCGGCGGCTGGGGCAATATGCACTTTGCCACGCCCACGCGCCAGGTGCCGCGCTTTGCAAAGCCCGGTCTGCCCGGCGAGAGCCATGACATCACGCTCGAGCTCAAGCTGCTGGCCGACGTGGGGCTGGTGGGCTTTCCGAACGTGGGCAAGTCCACGCTGCTGTCCGTCGTGAGCAAGGCGCATCCCAAGATCGCAAACTACCACTTTACGACCCTGTTTCCGAACCTCGGCGTCGTGTACGTGGACGAGGGCGTGTCCTTCGTGATGGCGGATATCCCCGGCATCATCGAGGGCGCCTCCGAGGGCGCGGGGCTGGGGCACGACTTTCTGCGGCACATCGACCGCTGCCGCCTGCTCGTGCATCTGGTGGATGTCTCCGGCAGCGAGGGGCGTGACCCCGTTGAAGACTTTGAGGCGATCAACGCCGAGCTTCGCGAGTATGACCCGGCGCTTGCTGAGCGCGCGCAGCTCGTCGTCGCGAACAAGTGCGACCTGCTGGGCGGGGAGCGCGAAAACGTCGAGCGGCTCAAGGCGCACGTTGAGGCGCAGGGCTACGCCTTCTTCGAAATGAGTGCCGTCACCCACGAGGGGACGCGCGAGCTCGTCAAGGAATGCGCGCAGCGCCTGGCCACCCTGCCGCCGGTGCTCTATTACGAGGCCGACTACGTCCCGCCCGAGCCGGTGGTGGACACCTCGGAGGAGCTGAGCATCCTGCACGACGACGATATGTGGATCGTGGAGGGCCCCTGGCTGCAGCGCCTGGTGGCGACGGTGAACTTCTCCGACTACGAGAGCCGCATGTACTTCGACCGCGTCCTGCGCGAGGCCGGCGTCTTCGAACGCATGGAGCAGATGGGCGTCAAGGACGGCGACACCGTGAGCATGTACGACCTCATGTTCGATTACCGGGAGTGAAGCGGTCTATGAAAAACTCAGTTTTTCACAGACCGAGTTTTCAGAATTCAGTTTTTAGACAGCATATCGGAATATTGAAGCAGAGCGTTCAGTGCAGGAAAAGCGTCAGATTGAACTTAATATGCGCCGCCCCTTCTCTGAAAACTAAAAAAACACGGCTGTGAAAAAACAAAGTTTTCACAGCCGTGTTTTTTATTCCGCGGTGTAGTTGTCGAAATAGCCCTGGATGAGCACGATGGGGGTGCCCTTGTCGCCGGAGCCGGAGGTCAGGTCGCAGAGCGAGCCGATGAGGTCGGTCAGGCGGCGGGGCGTCGTGCCCTCGGAGACCATCTGCCCCACAAGGTCGCTGTCCTTCTTTGCAATCTCGTCCTTGATGGCGTCGCGCAGCGCGTCGCCGGAGAGCGCGGCGAAATCGTTGTCCGCGAGGTACTTGAGCTTCAGCTCGTTCGGCGTGCCCTCGAGACCTGCGGTGTAGGCGGGGGAGACCACGGGGTCGGCCAGCTCCCAGATCTTGCCGATGGGATCCTTGAACGCGCCGTCGCCGTAGACCATGACCTCGATGCGCTTGCCGGTCTTCTCCAGCAGCTCCTGCTGGATGGCGACGACCAGATCCTGGCAGTCGCGCGGGAAGAGCTTGACCTTGTCCTCGGTGGCCTTGTTGGAGCCGAGCAGGCCGTACTTTTCGTTGTAGCCGCTGCCATTGACGGAAGCGGTCATGATCTGGTGCAGACCGAAAACGCGCTCGCCGCCTGCGGCCTTGAGGATGCGCCCGGTGCGCGCACGGGTGTGAATATCGCAGTGGATCACATTCTTCGTGTACTTGAGGATCTCACGCGCGTCGTTTGCGAAGACGACCTCCACCTCCGCGCCGCAGGCGCGGATCAGATCGGAGTAGTACTGCACGTAGTCCACGCCGGTGAAGCGGTGCTTGCGGTAGCCGAAGAGCTCCCGGTACTTCTCCAGCGTCAGCACGTCGCGATAGGGGTCAACGCCGCAGCTGTCCAGCGCGTCCCAGTCCACAAGATGGTTGCCCACCTCGTCGGAGGGGTAGGAGAGCATCAGAACGACCTTCTTGCAGCCCATGGCGATGCCGCGCAGGCAGATGGCAAAACGGTTGCGGCTGAGGATCGGGAAAATCACGCCAACGGTCTCCCCGCCGAGCTTCTGCCGAACGTCAGCGGCGATATCGTCCACGGTGGCGTAGTTCCCCTGGGCGCGGGCCACGATCGCCTCGGTCATGGCGACGACATCGCGGTCATGCAGGCTGAAGGGCTCGGAGCTTGCGGCCTCCAGAACAGACTCGGTCACGATCTTCTTGAGATCGTCGCCCTCGCGGATGATGGGCGCGCGGATGCCTCGGGAAACGGTACCGACCATACGGCTCATAAAGCAACACCTCTGTGTATAGATTTTTTACTAAAGTACTATACACCATCTTGGGGCGTTTGTAAAACTTTTTCTGCGCCGCGCGCGTGAAAATCTAACGGGCAATTCTGCGGAAAATCTTATGAAAAATACACAATGCCACCGTCCGCGCGATCACAAAAAAAGAACTGGAAAGCCGGGCCGGGATGTGATATACTGCTGAAAAAGAAACAGAGGAATGAGGAACGGACATGAAGGTTTACATAAAATATTTCGTCAAGGACGTCAGCCCCGTCACGAGGATCGAGAAGGGGGACTGGATCGACCTGCGCGCGGCGGAGGACGTGGAAATGCGCGCGGGGGACTGGGGCTTTATCCGCCTCGGCGTCGGCATGATCCTGCCCGAGGGCTACGAGGCGCACGTCGCCCCGCGCAGCAGCACCTTCAAAAACTACGGCATCCTGGTCTCGAACAGCTTCGGCATCATCGACAACTCCTTCTGCGGGGAGGAGGACGAGTGGCGCCTGCCGGTCTACGCCGCGCGCGACACCGTGATCCATAAGAACGACCGTATCTGCCAGTTCCGCATCGTGGAGAAGCAGCCGGACTTCGAGCTTGAGACCGTGGAGCATCTGCGCGATACGAGCCGGGGCGGCTTCGGCTCCACGGGGACGGAGTAAGGAACTGCCACGGAATAAGATGCGCAAAGATGGCTTAGGATTTTTCGCCTGTAGCAAGGCGTCAAAGCGCAGGAATACTTTGTGTATTGCAAG
>CAJOFI010000016.1:0-9789 GCA_905233595.1 uncultured Oscillospiraceae bacterium
TTGAGCGCATCCGCCGCATCACCGGCTATCTGGTCGGCACCCTCGACCGCTTCAACGACGCCAAAAAAGCCGAGGAGCATGACCGCGTCAAGCACGAGATCATCCTCGATGAATGCGACTGCGGCTGTGAGTCGGCATGACGGAACAAAAAACAAAGCTGAAGCTCTCCGGCGTTGTCAGAGAGAGCATCGTTGACGGCCCCGGCATCCGCATGACGGTATTCGTACAGGGCTGTCCGCATCACTGCAAAGGCTGTCACAACCAGCACACATGGAGCTTTGAGGGCGGCTACAGCAGCCCCTGGTACGCCACACGTACGCTGGACTCCAAGGCCTCCGGCTGCCGCTTCTCCTCGATGGCGTGCAGAATCGGGGTTCTGCTGTCAAAGCACAGTTTATACGCGCGATAGCAGCCGAAGCCGGCGAGGACGGCAAGCACAACCGCGATTGCAGCGCGAGGCAGCCGCTTGCCGCTTTTGCAGCGCGCCCAAAACAGCATCGCCGCGAGCAGGCCGCAGCAGCAGGAAGTCGCGAGCATGATGCCCGCGCACTCCGTGAAGGCGATCACGATGAAATCCACCAGCGCCGAGAGCAGCGCCGGAACGCGCCAGAGCTTTCTGCGGCAGGCAAAAAAGACGTAGACCGACAGCGACAGCGAAACCATATACCAGAAGGCCACGACGTTGGGGTTGGTATCGAGCATAGACAGGCGCGTGACGCCGTAGGCATACGGCATATTGGTCAGCCAGCCGCCTGTGATGGGATTGATGAGCCTTGTCCCGCTGAGGAACGACCAGACCCCCAGAAGCCCAAGCGCGAAGAACCAGACGCAGAGGATCGCCGCGAGGACGGTCAGCACCCGGCGCCGCCCGGCGGCGTCGAGCGTCAGCCCCAGTTCCACGAAGGGCAGCATCAGCGACAGGTCGAGGATGAACAGGAAGCCCCGGCTCAAAACCCGGTCGCCGTTTAAGATCTGCGTGAGCACGACCCAGGCGAAGTAGGCCGCGAAGAGCCTGATCTCCACGCCGTCCCGCAGGCGCCGGAAGTACAGCACCCCGGCGAAGAGGACGGGCGGGAGATAGAGATAGAAGCCCTGCTTGATGCTGCGCGCGAGGAAGTAATTGACCTGTCCCATCTGGAAATAGAAAAACAGCAGCAGCACCGTGACGGCATAGGCTGTCCGCCTGAGCGAAAGCTCCCTCTGATTGTCAACCATCTCCCGCACTCCCCTTTTTCAGATCACTTGTCCTCGTACACAGCGAGAACGCCCTTGTAGGTCATGTAGCAGTCGAGCTTCGCGGTCACCTCGAAGGGCGCGTGCATGCTCAGCACGGGCACGCCCGCGTCGATGGTGTCGATATTGCGCTTGGCCATGAACTTGGCGATGGTGCCGCCGCCGCCCTGATCGACCTTGCCCAGCTCGGCCATCTGCCAGACGACCTTCTTCTCGGCAAACACCCGGCGCAGGTAGGCCACCAGCTCGGCCGAGGCGTCGCTCGTGCCGGACTTGCCGCGCGATCCGGTGTACTTGCTCAGGCCGATGCCGTAGTTGAGGCGGGAGGAATTGCCCTTCTCAAAGGCCTCGGGGTAGAGTGGGTCATAGGCCGCCGTCACGTCAGCCGAGACGCAGAAGCTCTTCTCGTAGCAGCGGCGCAGCGGCACGTTCTGGCTCTCGCAGAGATCCTTCATAAAGGTGTCGAAGGCGGCGCTCTGCATGCCGGTGACGCCCTCGGAGCCGATTTGCTCCTTGTCGCACAGCAGGCACACACAGGTGCGCTCCGGCGCCTCGACGTCGAGGATCGCCTGCAGCTCCGCAAAGGCGCAGACGCGGTCGTCCTGCCCGTAGCCGCCGATCATGGAGCGGTCAAGCCCGATCTCGCACACGTCAAAGGCGGGCACGGCGCAGAGCTCGGCGGAGAGAAAGTCCTCCTCGGTCATGCCGTACAGATCGTTTAAGAGGCTCAGGATCGCAAGCTTCACGCGATCCTTGCCCTCGTCGGCATAGGGGGCGGAGCCGATCAGCAGCCGCAAACCCTCGCCGGTGATGCCCTCGGCCATGGTCTTGCGCATCTGATCCTGCCCGAGGTGGGGCAGCAGGTCGGTGATGACGAACTTGGGCTCGTCCGCGTCCCGGCCGAGCGTGACCTTCACGGTCTCGCCGCTGCGCAGCGCCACGACGCCGTGCAGCTCAAGCGGGATCGTGACCCACTGATACTTCTTGATGCCGCCGTAATAGTGCGTTTTGAAGAAGGCCAGCTCCTCGGACTCGCTGAGCGGCGACTGCTTGAGGTCGAGCCGCGGGGAATCGACGTGCGCGCCCGCGATCACCGCCCCCTCGCTGAGGGGCTTTTTCCCGATCACGGCGAGGGTCAGCGCCTTGCCGCGATTGCTCTGGTAGACCTTGTCCCCGGCCTTGAGCGCCATGCCGGGTCTGTATTCCACGAAGCCCTGCTCCTTTGCAAGCTCGATGGCGAAGTCCACGGCCTCGCGTTCGATGCGGCACTCGTTCAGAAAGCGCATATACGCGCGGCAATAGTTCTCCGCGTCGATCCGCTCGGCCGTGTCGATCAGGTCGTAACCGTTCTTCTGCTCGTAAAAGAGTTTGCTTCTCAGCTCATCCATTGTTTGCTTCCTCCAACAACTGTATAAATATATTTGCAAAGTGTTCGGGATCGCCGTTATTCTCGATCACCCGGTCACAGTGCTTTCGATAATAAGCCTCCGGCTTCTGCGCGCGCAGGCGCAAAAGCGCGGCCTCGCGCGAGATGCCGTCGCGCGCCATGATGCGCTCAAGGCGCGTGCCCTCGTCCGCGAGCACGGCCAGCGTAAGATCGCAGCGCGCGCCGAGGCCGCTTGCAATCAGCTCCACCGCGTCGAGCGCGGCGAGGCTGCCGCCCTCGAGCGCGAAGGCGCGCAGGCGGCGGTCGATCTCGCGGGAAATGAAGCGGTGCGTGACCTCGTTGAGCGCCTCGAGCTTCCGCTCATCTGAAAAGACGAGCGCGCCCAGCGCCGCGCGGTCAAGGCTTTCGCCCTTCACCGTGCCGGGAAATGCCTCCCCGATCGCTTGCAAAAGCTCCCGATCGCTCTCGAGCAGCTCGTGATACACCTTGTCGCAGTCGAGCACCAGCGCCCCGCGCTCGCGCAAAAGCGAGAGCGCCGTGGTCTTGCCCGCGCCGCTCGGCCCGGTGATGCCGATCACGCGAAGGCTCTCCGCGAGCGCCCGCTCGATCTCCCCGGCCGGGAGCGCCCCCTGCCGCAGGACGCGGTAGGGCGTTCTGCTCATATCGAGGATCGTGGATTCCCGCCCGAGGGTGCAGGCGCCCCCGTCGATGACCGCCTCGATCACGCCGTCAAAATACGTATGTACCTCCGAGGCCGTCTTGGGGCTGGGCTGCCCGCTGGGGTTTGCCGAGGGCGCGGCGAAGGGGATGCCCGCAAGGCGCAACGCCTCAAGCGTCATCGGATGATCCGGGCAGCGCAGGGAGACGGTGTCGCCCCCCGCGCGCACGATCTCCGGCACCACGCCGCGTTTCGCCCTGAGCACGATGCTCAGCGGCCCCGGCCAGAAGCGCGCCGCCAGCGCCTTCGCGCTCGCGGGGACGGCCTCGCAGTACCTTTCCAGCTCCCCGACGCCGTGCACCATCAGGGCGAGGGGCTTTACCTCCGGCCTGCCCTTGACCTCATAGATGCGCTGCACGGCCTTCTCGTCCAGCCCGTTTCCCGCGAGGCCGTACACGGTCTCCGTCGGCACGGCGACGAGCCCGCCTGCGCGCAAAATGCGCGCGGCCTCGCCCAGATCCTCTGTAATATGCTTTGTCTCCATCAATCCTCCGCCTGTCTTGAAAGCCTCTCTGCCTGGTCGTGGGTGACGAGCGCGTCGATCAAGCCGTCGAGCTCCCCGTTGATGACCGCCGCGAGGCTGAAGCTGCGGCTCTCGCCCTCGAGGCGGTGATCCACCACGAGGTTGTCCTTATAGCGGTAAGTCCTCACGCGCTCACTGCGCTCCCCGGAACCGACCTGGCTGCGGCGCTCCTCGGCGACGGCGGCCGCCTGGCTCCTCTGCTCCCGCTCGTAGAGCTTGGCGCGCAGGATCTGCATCGCGCGATCCTTGTTCTTATATTGGCTGCGCTCGTCCTGGCACTCCACCACGAGCCCCGTGGGCAGGTGGGTGATGCGGATTGCGCTCTCGGTCTTGTTGACGTGCTGCCCGCCCGCGCCGGAGGAGCGGTAGGTGTCGATCTTGAGCTCATTGGGGTCGAGGCGGAAATCCACCTCCTCCACCTCAGGCAGGACCGCCACGGTGGCGGTGGAGGTGTGGATGCGCCCGGCGGACTCGGTCGCGGGGACGCGCTTGACACAGTGCACGCCCGCCTCGAACTTGAGGCGCGAATACGCGCCCTCGCCCTCGATGACGAAGCTGCACTCCTTGATGCCGCCAAGCTCCGTATCGCTGAGATTCGCAAGCTCGGTCTTCCAGCCCTTCGCCTCGGCGTACATCGAATACATGCGGTAGAGGTCAGCGGCGAAGAGCATCGCCTCCTCCCCGCCGACGCCGCCGCGGATCTCCATGATGACGTTTTTGCCGTCGTTCGGATCCTTCGGCAGCAGCAGGAAGCGGATCTCCTTCTCCAGCCGCTCCAGCTCCGCCTTCGCCTGCTGCAGCTCCTCCTGCGCAAGCTCACGCATTTCGGGGTCGCCGAGAAGCTCCTTCGCGCCCTCGAGATCGCCCTGCGCCTTCACATAGGCCGCGTAAGCCTCCGCGAGGGGGCGCTTCTCGCGCGCCTCCTTTTCGCATTTCGCGTAGAGCGCGGGGTCGGCGTAGGTCTCCGGCTCCTCCATGCGGCGCAGCAGCTCCTCATATTGATTTTTCACAAGTCTGAGTCTCTCGAGCATAGGCTTCTCCAATAAGGCGGTATTAACTGATTGATTATACCACAGTCCCCGCGCTCTGTAAATGACAAAAAACTGTAATAATCGGGAACGGCGCTTTTCCCGTTCGGCGCGTTGCCGCTCACCGTTCCGGGAAGAACAGCACGTCCATATCCGTGCCGCAGCGGATGCCGCTGACGCTGCCGCGATCCGTGAACTGCCAGAGCCGATAGTTCTCTTCAAAGTCGGGCGGCGTTGCGTCCTCCGTATAGGCGGCCAGCCACAGCGGATAGCCGCGCAGCGCTTCGGTATTCAGACGGCTGCGAAAGAACCAGCGCCCGGAGTAGACGCCCGCGCGCAGACCCGCGCTCTCGATCGTCCGGCAAAAGGCGAGGGCGTTCTGTGTCCGCTCCCAGGCCGAAAGACCGTCCGCGCGCCCCTCGGGGTACTCGCCGGAGAACTCCGTGTCATAAAATACGGGCAGCTCAAGCGCTCTGCCGCCGAGCACGCGCAGCACGTATTCCGCCTCTTCGACGGCCTCGTGCTCGTTTACGGCGGTGGAGTAGAAATATACGCCGCGCAGAAGCCCCGCCTTCCGGCTCTCGCGCAGATAGCGCTCGGCGCGCGCGTCGCCGTAGATGCTGCCGCTCGTCCAACCGCGCCCGCCGACGCGGATGATCGCGAAGTCGATGCCCTGCGCTTTGGCGAGCGCCCAGTCGATCTCCTCGCTGTAGGTGGAAACGTCCACCCCCACCGCCCCGCTTCGGATGCCGCGCGCGTCAAAATAGCAGTATTTTCCCTCCACAAGCCGCAGCCCGGTCAGCGGGCTTCCGTCCTGTAGGTAGTAATACGCCCCGTTTGCCGTGACCCAGCCGGTATATTCCGTCATGCCGGGGTCGTAGGGCGCCGCCTCCGGCCTTCCCATGCCCAGGCCGAAAAGCGCCAGGAGCAGCAGCACCGGAAGCAGGCGCCTTCTCTTTCCGCTTTTCATCCCAGTACCCGCTCATAGAGGTGCACGGTGATCTCCCCGGTGTCCTCATACCAGACCTCCCGCTCCTCGCAGAAGGCGAAGCCGTGCTTCTGATAAAGCCGCTCGGCGGGGAGGTTCCCCTTCACCACGTCCAGGCGCAGAAGCCGCCTGCCCAGCAGCGATGCGCGGCGGATGAGCGCCTCCAGCGCCGCGTCGGAGACGCCTTTTCCCCGGAAATCCGGGTGCACCGCGAAAAGGTGCAGGACGCAGACCTCCGCCGCCTCCGCTTCGTGCAGCCAGGCGGCGCCGTCATAGGTCTGCTCGTCGCGCCCGCTGAGCACCGCCGCCGCGGCGATGCGCCCCTCGCATCTTACGAGCAGCATCTCCCCCGCCGCGATGCGCTCGGACAGCTCCTCCCGATTCGGGTAGATGCCGATGTGCCAGCCGGGGCTAAAAGCGCTCCCCTCCTGGGCAGCGCAGACCTCCTCATAGAAGCGCCAGAGCTCCCCCAGCTCCCCCTGTTTCGCGTTTTCGATCGCAAGCACCATACGCCGCCCCTCTCTTTCTTATTATAATGTAGCAGCTTTCCCCCGCATTGGCAAGAAGAAATGTGTTTATGTCTTGACGATGGGCGCATTTAGGGATAAAATAAGATGATATTATATGTTGTTGAAGGAGGTCATCTCGGTGGCCAGAAACAGAAGGCGTCGTTCGCCTATCCGCTCGATTTACAGTTTTATCATTGCCTGGATAATTCTCTCCGCCTTTTTCCCGCTCTATGAGGTCTGGGGGCTGCTGCTGGGGCTGGGCGCGGCGCTCGGCGCGGCGTATCTCTTCGGGCGCGCCTCCGCAAAGAAGGAGAGCGCCAGGCAGGCCGAGGCGGCGAAGGCGCAGGAGCCGCCGAAGAAGACCACCTATCAGCAGGTGCAGGAGCAGGTTCGCCAGCAGGCGCAGCCGGAGAAGAAGAGCTACGGCGAGAAGGTCGATCCCATCGTGGAAGAGGGCAACAAGGCGCTGAGCGAAATGGGGCGGCTCTATATGTCCATCCAGGACCCCACGGTGCGCGGTAAGATCAACGAGATCATGCGCGTCACGGACAAGATCGTGCAGGACGCGATCAACGACCCTTCCGACATCCCGCAGATCAAGAAGTTCATGAACTACTATCTGCCCACCACCATCAAGCTCCTCAACGCCTACGACCGCATGAGCTCCCAGGGCATCGAGGGCGAGAACCTCGACAAGAGCATGAAGAGCATCAACGAGATGCTCGACGACGCGATCGAGGCCTACAAGAAGATGCTCGACTCCCTGTTTGCAAACCAGGCGCTCGACATCGAGACCGAGATCGACGTGATGAACCAGATGCTCTCCCGCGAGGGTCTGAGCGGCGACAGGGATTTCCAGGTCGCCTCCCAGGGCGGGAGATAAACCGTATTTCCAGTCTATCTAACTAAATATGAGATTTCAAACAGAAAGGATTGCCAGCCATGAGTGAAGAGAAAAGCAGCGTCCCCTTCCTGACGCTTGATCCCAACGCCGCCACCGCAGCCGCCGTGCAGGAAGCCCCTGTGGAGGAGGTCAAGGAGCAGGAGCCTGAGGTCTCCGAGGAGGTCAAGGCCGTAAAGCTTGAGCTTGAGAGCCTCTCCCCCGCCGAGCAGGCCGCCGTGCAGGAGTTTTCCGAGAAGATCAACGTCCTCAACACCGAGCAGATCATGAACTACGGCTCCGCCGCGCAGAAGAACATCTCCGAGTTCTCCGACGCCGCCCTCGCCTCCGTGCGCACGAAGGATCTGGGCGAGGTCGGCAACATGCTGGGCGACCTCGTGGTCGAGCTCAAGGGGCTCAACTTCGACGGCGAGGAGAAGAAGGGCTTTCTCGGCCTGTTCAAAAAATCCGGCCAGAACATCGCCTCCCTCAAGGCGCAGTACGACAAGGCCGAGGTGAACGTGGACAAGATCGTGGAGGAGCTGGAAAAGCACGAGGTCACGCTCTTAAAGGACATCAGCATGATGGACAAGATGTACGACAAGAACAGCGAGTACATGAAGGAGCTGACCATGTACATCCTCGCCGGCAAGCTGAAGATCCGGCACCTGCGCGAGGTGGAGCTGCCCGAGTATATCAAAAAGGCCAACGAATCCGGTCTGCCCGAGGATGCCCAGGCCGCAAACGACTTTGCCAACATGATCGGCCGCTTTGAGAAGAAGGTACACGATCTGGAGCTGACGCGCATGATCTCCGTGCAGATGGCGCCGCAGATCCGCATGGTGCAGAACAACGACAGCCTCATGGCTGAGAAGATCCGCACCTCCATCGTCAACACCATCCCCCTCTGGAAAAACCAGATGGTCATGGCCATGTCCCTCTACCACTCCGAGCAGGCGATGAAGGCGCAGCGCGAGGTCGCGGACGTGACCAACGCCCTCTTGAAGAAGAACGCCGAGACCCTGCACCAGGGCAGCGTCGCCATCGCGAAGGAGTCTGAGCGCGGCATCGTCGATCTCGAGACGCTCAAGAAGACCAACGCCGAGCTGATCGCCACGCTCGAGGAGGTCACCAAGATCCAGAACGACGGGCGCACCCAGCGCGCCGCCGCCGAGGTGGAACTGGAGAAGATCGAGGGCGCGCTCAAGCAGAAGCTGCTTGAGATGAAGGGCTGAAGGCCTCACGGAGAACGACATGAAGCTCTTCAAAAATCCCGTTTTCGCCGTGGTTCTGGCCGTTGTGGTGGTCATCGCCTCCACGCTCATTGTTCTACGAGGGCGTCGCCATCAAGGGCTACACGCAGACGCCCATCGCGACCCATCTTGAAAACATCGCCGCTTACGCCGACGGGCTGTGCACCATCGCGCGCAACTACGGCCTTGACACCGCAGAGACCGAGAGCGTGAGCCAGTATCTGCGCTGGAGCCTGGAGGGCAGCTATTCCAGCATCAGCTACGTGCACAGCAATTATACCGAGCTCAATTCCGCGTTGAGCGCCCTGATCGACAGCCTCGAGCGCGCTGACCTGAGCGAGCGCGACGCCTCCGGGGTCGCGCAGTACAAGAGCAGCATCGAGGGCGCGCAGAGCGCCATCGGGGAATCCGGCTACAACGAGGTCGTGCGCGGCTTTCTGCGCCAGTACCGGCACTTCCCGACCGAGCTGCTGGCAGCGCTTGCGGGGGTGGATTACCCCGAACTGTTTGCTTAAAACGCTATGAAAAAACTGTTTTCTTTTCTTCTCGTGTTCACGATGCTCCTGAGCCTCGCCTGCACGGCCTTCGCGGTCGTGCAGCCGAGTGAGCGCTTCTACGTGGCGGATTACGCCAACGTCCTCACCGAGAGCACCGAGAACGACATCGTAAGCTACAACGGCGCGCTGGAGTACCAGTGCCAGGGCGCGCAGCTCGTGGTCGTCACGGTTGACTATCTCGACGGCATGACGAGCGACACCTACGCCTACCAGCTCATGAACGACTGGGGCGTCGGCTCGGCCGAGTACAATAACGGCATGCTGCTTCTGCTGGGCGTGCAGGAGAACAAGGCCTGGCTCGCCTACGGTCTGGGGCTTTCCTCCCGGCTCAGCAGCAGCGCGGTGGACGAGCTGCTCGACAGCTATTTCTGGACGGATTTCGACAAGGGGAATTACGACCGCGCGGTGAGCCGTCTCTTCGCGGCGCTTTTGCGCTGGTACGACAGCGTCTACGGCAGCAGCGTCGCCTCCGCCGGGAACGGGGGTTCTCAAACCGTGCAGTATAATAACTACTCCCAGAGCAGCGGCCTTGACATGAGCGGCCTCGTGCGTGTGGTGGTGCTGATTCTGATTTTGCTCGCGCTCTCGGGCGGCTTCGGCGGCAGGCGGCGGCGCGGCGGTCTCGGCAGCATTCTGCCCTGGCTGTTCCTGTTCAATAACCGCAGGGGCTACGGCTCGCGCGGGAACTGGAACGACTGGCCTCCCCGCGGGGG
>CAJOFI010000016.1:9858-12446 GCA_905233595.1 uncultured Oscillospiraceae bacterium
GGCGGCGGACGGCGGTAGTCAGTGCCGTAGCGCCGATCATGGATCGGCGCCGTATGAGCCGACAACAATAAAGAAAGAAGAATCTTATATGTCTATTGAAAAAGGGCGCGCGTATTTTCGTTCTCTTGGGATCGAGGATCGCGTGCAGGAGTTTACGGTGTCCTCCGCGACGGTGGAGCTGGCCGCGCAGGCGCTGGGCGTGGAGGGCGCGCGCATTGCCAAGACGCTCTCCTTCAAGACCGCCGAGGGCTGCATGCTGATTTTAGCGGCGGGCGACGCGCGCATCGACAACCACAAGTTTAAGGACAAGTTCCACATGAAGGCGAAGATGCTCTCGGCCGACGAGGTGCTGGAGCTGGTCGGCCATCCGGTGGGCGGCGTCTGCCCCTTCGGCTGCAAGGAGGGCATTCCCGTCTATCTCGACGAGAGCCTCAAGCGCTTCACCACGGTCTTCCCCGCGGTCGGGAGCCCCAGCAGCGCCATCGAATTAAACCTTGACGAGCTCTACCGCTATTCCAAAGCGCTGGAGTGGATCGACGTCTGCAAGCTCCCGGAGGGCTGAGGCTGTTTGGAAAGCCTTTGCGCTACTAAAATTGTCGCGAAGCGACACCGCAACTTTTCAGTGACCGCTGACCGCTGACCACTCAAAAAGGGACTGTAAAACTTCGTTTTACAGTCCCTTTTTGAGCCGAAGAACGATCTCCTCGTCCGCCTCGGCGAGGATCGTGCGGTAATCGGTGTAGACGACCTTTCCGGGCAGCGCGCCGGAGGGCTTGCGGACGTAGCGAACCATGGTGTAATCCACCGGCACCTTGCCGCCCTCGCGCCCCTGGGAGTACCAGGCCGCGATGCAGGCCGCCTGCTCCAGGCTCTTTTCGTCCGGCTCCAGCCCGTCGCAGCGCAGGATGACGTGGCTGCCGTGCACGCGCTGGGTGTGCAGCCAGTAATCGGTGCGGCGGGCGAGCTTCGTCGTCAGCTCGTCGTTCTGCACGTTCGAGCGCCCCACCAGCACCTCCAGCCCCGCGTCCGTCACGAAGCGAAGCGGCGCCTGGGCTCTGCCCCGCTCGGGCTTTGCGCCCTTCTGCTTTTTGAGGTAACCGGTCTCCAGGAGCTCGCGGCGAACGTCGCCCAGATCCTTCTCGCTCTCGGCGCGCGCAAGCTCGTCGAGCACGCTGTTTAGGTACTCAAGCTGCTGCTCGCCCTGCGCGATCAGAACCGTGAGGTGCTTTTCCGCGCCCTTGAGCTTGTTATACTCCTTGTACATCGCCGCGGCGTTCTGCTGCGGCGTTTTGAGCGGGTCGAGCGGGATCGTGAGCTGCGGGCAGCCCGGCTCGTAATAGTCCTCGCAGACGAGACTGCTCTCCCCTCTTTTCAGCCTGTAGAGGTTCGCCGTCACCAGCTCCGCGCGCTTGCGCACGTCCTCCTTGGTCTCGGTGCGCTTGAGCTCCTCCCGCTGCCCCGCGAGCTTGCGCGCAACGCGGTCGCGCGCGGTTTTGACGCTGTGCTGCAGCTCTTTGGAGCGCCTGCGCTGCTGCTCCTGCTTGTCGCGGCGGGAGTAGAAGGCGTCCAGCAGGGCGGAAAAGCTGTCACAGCTCTCGGTCTGCGCCGCGTCGCCGTACTGGGCGATGCGCAGGAAGCTGAAATCCAGGGGCTTTCCGTCCCGGCTTATAAGGCAGGGCGTAAACTCCCCGTTCTCCACCGTCTCCGAAAGCGCGTCCAACTGCGCGGCCAGGCGCTCATAATCGCCCCCGCAGCGGAAGGCAAGCTCCCGGCATACGAGCGGCGAGAGGCCGGAAAAGCGATCGAGCAGCCACTTGTCCATGGGCTTCGCCTTGTCCGCATCGGCGATCATGGCGCGGCGCGTGTCGGCGTCGGTGTCAAAGAAGGAGCGCTTGTCCTGCTTGCGCGTCGTGGCGGGCGACAGCTGGTAATGCTCGTCGACGAAGCCTGCCTGCTGCAACCTGCGCCAGTACTTCATCGCCAGGCCGGTAGCCAGCACGTCGGGCAACAGACCGCCGTCCGCGCTTTCCGACTGGGCTGCCTGCAACTTCCGGTAAAGTTCCTGTGCCAGCGAGATCTTGTGCATGTACTTCAGGAAGGCATTGCGATGGCTCTTGGCATTCTCCTCCTTGCGGTTCGCATAGAAATGGCGACCCACCTTCACAGGGTTTACCACCAGACAGCCGTCGCTGTAGTCCACCAGCTTGCGAAACTCGGAATAGTGCTTGTGGACTGTCTTCTTCAGCTTGTGGTCATCGTCCAGCAGACTGAAGTCGAATTCGTCAGGGTAGCGCGCTGCGCGCTGTATATGCTCCACCTTGCTGTTGAACACGCCCTTCTCAAACATGTGTACCAGCTTCTCCGTCACGTAGTCGTTGATGTCATCCATGCTGGGCGATCCGTTGCACACGTCGTACAGCCAGTCCTCAAAAGTCTGGCGAACCCGACGGGGCGTTCCTGAGTTCAAATATCGGCGCTTCTCCTGTTCGTACAACCTGGCAAACTCCTCATCCTTATGGCGACGCACCAGTTGGTTACTAATCTGCATCAGCACATCACTCAGCCCGCCCAGCGCATCGTTGACCAGT
>CAJOFI010000017.1 GCA_905233595.1 uncultured Oscillospiraceae bacterium
GCGAACGGTTCAAGGGAACCGTTCGCTTGCCGCGTTTTTTTACGGGATCACCGCGCAGAACAGCGCCCCGGTCTTTTCACAGACGCGGGGCATTGGCATTTGTTCATTTGGCGACGAGCTATCCGACGTTTTGGAGAGTGACGCTTTTCCAGATCCGGTAGGCCGCGAAGCACACGAGCAGACACAAAAGATACACAGTTATAATCCTCGTCGGAAACCGCCATCCCCATTGCGTTTTCGTATATGGTTTTCACTTTTCTTTCGCGATTTGCCGGAAAAAACGATCTGTAGAAGCGCCGGAAGCGGCCGGGCGTTGTTCACGCCCCTGCCTCCGGGAGACAGTGCATCTGCGTCTGCCCGAGGACGCGAAAGCCCTCCGCGCAGGGGCAGAGAGCGCGCAGCCCGAAATCGGCGGCGCGCAGCTTCAAATACGTCGCGACCGCGTCGCGCGCGGGAAACTGGCTCTTGTGGCAGTCATAGATGCTGTGAAGCTGCCGGGAGAGATAGCCCGTGGTGTTCACAAATTGATTGGGCTTTGCCGTCATGTAGTAAGCAAGCGCCTGCAGCCTGACCGCCGGAAGCCCCATGGCGCCCATGATGCCGGGATTCGGCGCAAAGCAGGCGAGACGGCGCACGGCTTCGCCCGCGTTGAGGTGGTCGGTGTGGCATTCGCTCGTGACGCAGGGGTCGGGGGCGAAAATAACGTCGGGCTTAAAGTCCGCGATCACCCCGGCGATCCCCGCTTTCAGCGCCTCAAGCTCGTAGAAGCCGCCGTCGGAGAAGGGGAGAAAGCGCAGATCCTTCACGCCGAGAAGCGCCGCCGAAGCCTCGGCCTCTTTTCTCCGCACGGCGGCGAGGCGATCCCCCGCAAGGCCGGCGGGCGCGTGGTCGGTGCCGTAGCGCCCGTCGGTGCAGATCAGAAAGCAGACTGCCTTCCCCGCGTCGGCAAGCTTTGCCGCCGTCGCGCCCGCGCCGATCTCAATATCGTCCGGGTGCGGGCCGACGAAGAGATAGCGCTCGAAGCGTTCAAGCTTCGGCAGCGGCGCGGCAAAGCGCAGGACCAGCCGCGTAAGGCTCATTTGCGGGCCTTGAGCGCGGCGCAGATGCGCTCGTACTCGGCCTCATCCAGCGTGTAGCGTTTCTTGTAGAGGATGTAAGAGAGGAACATGAGCAGGCAGGGCAGCACCGTCATCACGGCGAGCAGGCCGACGGACTGACCGGGGTGCACGCCCTGGAGAAGCTGTTCGATGGCGCTGGCCTTCTCCTCGACGCCGAGCTCCCCGCGGTTTGCAAGCTGCTCAAAGCCCGCGATGCCGTTGGTGAAGGAGAGGACGTTGAAAACAAGGTAAGCGACGTAGGCGATCGCGGCGTTGAGCGCGGAGGCAAGCTTCGTCAGGAAGGGACGCAGGGAGGAGACGATGCCCTCGTCGCGGGTGCCGTGGCGGTACTCGTTGTATTCCACGGTGTTCATGATGGAGATCATCATAATGAGGTAGAAGCCGTACTGCCCGAAGTTTGCGAGCATATAGCCCACGGTGATGAGCAGGAACTTGAGATCCATGCCCAGCGCGGCAGCGGCACCGGACTTGAGCGCAAGCCCCGCGATCAGCATCAGCGCATAGCCGATGCCGGAGACCAGCATCAGCACGTCCATAAGCTTCTTGCGGCTGAGGTGGCGGGAGATCATCGGATAGAAGATCATCAGCAGCCCCGTGACCATCATGCCGAGGGTCTGGAAGGTGCCGAAGAGGCCGCCGGAATAGCCGAACTCGAGGTAGATGTAATTCATGCCGACGCCGGAGAGGACGATACCGTTGCCCACCTGCTGCAGCAGGAAGATGAGCGCGATCCACATGAGCTGATCGTTGCCGGTGATGGTGGAGATGATCTTCTTGAAGCTCACGGGAGGCGCGGGCTCGTCGTTATAATTGCGGACCTCCTTGACGCCGAAGACCGTGAAGGCCAGGAACACCGGGCCGAGCACCGCGATGATGAGCGCCACGCGCCCATAGGCGGTGACGGCGTTGCCGCCTATGGCGGAATCCCCCGCGGTGAGGGCGGGGATCAGCGCCGCGGCCAGCATGCCGCCGATGCCTGCAAAGAGCGTCGCGCGGGAGGTGAGCTGGTTTCTCGTGTTCGCGTCAGAGCTCAGCGCGGGCACCATGCCCCAGTAGGAGATATCGTGCATGGTGTAGGTGATCGAATAGAGCAGGTACACCAGCGCGAAGAAGGCCACGAAGCCCCAGCCCTGCAGCCTGGTGTTGAAGGCCGCGTAGATGACGAGGGAGGTGGTCAGAATGCCGATGACGAGCCAGGGCTTGAACTTGCCCCAGCGGCTGCGGGTGCGCTCGATGATGTTGCCCATGATGGGGTCGTTGAGCGCGTCGAAGACACGGGCGGCGACCATGATCGCGGTGATCGCGCCGAGCTGCGCCGCGTTGAGCTCGCGCGTGAAGAGGACGAAGGTCAGTAGATAGCTGTTTACGAGGTTGTACATCATGTCCCGCCCGACGGTGCCGAGGGGGAACATGAGCAGGTTCCGCCTGGTGATTTTTTTCTCATCCATAGCTTTTTTCTCCGTTCTGATAGAATACAGATATTGTATCATTTTGCGTCGGAGAGCGCAAGCGTTTCAACGTGTTATTCTCGTTATATGCTTCACAAGCTACAAGCGCAAGCGCGATCTTCGCTGTCCTGCTCATATAAAATACACAAATCGACAAAAAACAGGAGACAAACGCCGAATAATCTGATAAAATACCGTAAGTGATAACAAAGACTGACAACGATTGGGTGGTGCATGATGAAACAATACGTGGTGGACGCCTTTACGGACAGGGTTTTTCACGGCAACCAGGCGGCGATCATCGTTCTGGAAGACTGGCTCTCCGAGAGCCTGATGATGGACGTTACAAGAGAGAACAATTTTTCCGAGACCGCGTTCACGGTGAAGGAAGGGGAGAAGTACCGTCTGCGCTGGTTCACGCCCGGCGGGGAGATCGACCTCTGCGGGCACGCGACGCTCGCGGCGGCCTACGTGCTGCTGCGCTTTTACGAGACGGCGGCGGAGCGCGTCGTGTTCAGTACCCTCTCCGGCGACTTGACGGTGCAGCGGCGCGGGGAGCTGCTGGAGATGGAGCTTCCCGCCTATGAGCTGAAAAAAACGCCGGTCAGCCCGGAGCTGGAGGCGGCGCTCGGCGTGAAGGTAAGGGAGGCTTATCTCGCGCGCGACCTCCTGTGCGTGCTGGAGGACGAGAAGAGCGTGTGCTCCTTCACGCCGGATCTGGAGCGCATCAAGGCGCTTGACGGGCTGCTGCTGCACGTCACCGCGCGCGGGACTGCGGCGGACTGCGTCTCGCGCAGCTTCGCGCCGAAGCTCGCGGTCGCGGAGGATCCGGTCTGCGGCTCGGGGCACTGCCATATCATTCCCTACTGGGCGGATACGCTCGGCAAAGACGAGCTTGTGGCGTATCAGGCCTCCCGGCGCGGCGGCACGCTCTATTGTCGCCGGGAGGGGAACAAGATCTTCATGGCGGGCAAGGCCGCGCTTTATTCCGTTGACGAGCTGTATTTGGAGAGGAGCTGACGATAAGATGAAAAAGGTCGTGGTATTCGGCGGCGGAACGGGGATCTCCTGTCTGCTCTCGGGGCTCAAGCAGTTCCCGGTGGACGTGACCGCCGTCATCACCGTGAGCGACAACGGCAGCAGCACGGGCGTTTTGAAAAAGGAGCTGGACATTCCCGCCGTGGGCGACGTGGGAAAGGTGCTGCTCTCCATGGCAAACGTGGACGACGACTTCGTCACGCTCCTGCGCTACCGGTTCAGCAAGGAGGGCAGCCTCTACAACCATCCCGTGCGGAACATCCTGCTTGCGGCGCTCATTGACATCAAGGGCAATCTCACCGAAGCGACGCGCTACATGGCGGAGCTTCTCAACATCCACGGCACCGTGCTTCCGCTCACGGAGGAGAGGGTGGAGCTGGTCGGGACGAGCCGGGGAAAGGAGTTTTTCGGCGAGGAGGAGGTCAGCGCCAACGTGCGCCACATCCGCAAGCTGAGTTATGACCACAGCATCCACGTAGTAGACGAGATCGAGGGCAAGATCGCGGAGGCAGACCTCATCATTTTCAGCCCCGGGAGCCTTTACACCAGCATCCTCCCGCATCTGCTGGCGCCGGAGATCTGCAACGCACTTGCTGAGGCCAAGGCGCCCTTGATGTACGTCTCCAACCTCGTGACCCAGCCAGGGGAGACGGACGGCTACACCGTGGGCGACCATCTGCGCAAGCTCAACAAGTATCTCAAAAACCGCAAAATTGACCTCGTGGTGGCGAATAACTCCGAAATCGACCCCGCCATCACGGAAAAATACATCACGACGGAGAACAAGCGCATCGTCCCGCTCGACACGGAGCGCATCAAAAAGATGGGCGCGCGCATCATCCAGGACAACATTTTCTGCATCGAGGAGGGGAGGATCCGCCACAACGCGATGAAAACCGCGTTTCTGATCTTCTCCTATCTGATGGAGAGCGAATAATAAGTTTCGAGTTTTGATGAATTCCGACTTCTGTTTATCCGTTTTTCTCAAAACTCAGCACTCAAAACTCAAAACGAAGGGGGATGTGATTTTTCACAGCCCCTTCATTTTTTTGTTCAGATAGAACGGGAACGGTTCGTGTAAATTAACAAACTGTTAAGAAAGGAAAAAATACTTGAAATTCTTGAAGGGGAATGATAGGATATTTTGTCAAATCGAATCGTTTTGTAAAAAGGGGAATCAACATGCGCAGTTACCGTGCCGGTATCGACATCGGCTCCACCACCGTTAAGCTTGTGATCATGGATGAACTGGGAGAGATCCTGTTCCAGGACTACCGGCGTCACCGCGCCCACACGCAGGAGACGCTGGCAGAGCTGCTCGAGGACGCCAAAAAGCAGCTTGGCGGCATTTCGCTTCGCGCCGCGATCACCGGCTCCGGCTCCATCAATCTCGGCAAGGCGCTTGAGATCCCCTTCGTGCAGGAGGTCGTGGCGGTGGCCTCGGCGCTCCAATACGTCGCGCCGCAGACGGACGTGGCCATCGAGCTGGGCGGCGAGGACGCGAAGATCATCTACTTTACCGGCGGGCTGGAGGAGCGCATGAACGGCGTCTGCGCCGGTGGGACCGGCTCCTTCATCGACCAGATGGCGGCGCTTTTGCAGACCGACGCCACGGGGCTCAACGAGGAAGCGGAGAATTACAAACAGATCTATCCCATCGCCGCGCGCTGCGGCGTCTTTGCCAAGAGCGACATTCAGCCGCTTATCAACGAGGGCGCGACCAAGCCCGACCTCGCGGCCTCCATCTTCCAGGCCGTCGTGAACCAGACCATTTCCGGCCTCGCCTGCGGAAAGCCGATCCGGGGCTGCGTCGCTTTTCTGGGCGGGCCGCTGCACTTTCTGCCGGAGCTGAAAAAGGCCTTCATCCGTACCCTGCGCCTCAGGGATGAGGAAGTGGTCGATCCGCAGAACTCCCACCTCTTCGCGGCGCTCGGCGCGGCGCTGGAGGCGAAGGAGGCGGAGGAGAAGAGCATCGACAGCCTCATTTCGCGCCTGCGCAGCGGCGTCTCCATGGCCTTTGAGCTCAAGCGCCTGCCCGCCCTTTTTGAAAGCGAATCGGCGTATGACGAGTTCTGCCACCGCCACGCGCTGGCGGTCGTCGAGAAGGGGGAGCTTGCAAGCTATTGCGGCAAGTGCTTTCTCGGCATCGACGCGGGCTCGACCACAACGAAGCTCGCCCTGATCGGCGAGAAGGGGGAGCTGCTGTTCTCCTTCTATTCGAGCAACCAGGGTAACCCCATCAAAACCGCCATGCGCGCCATCGGAGAGCTGAGCCGCTCTCTCCCCGCGAGCGCGAAGATCGCGCGCTCCTGCTCCACGGGCTACGGCGAGACCCTGCTCAAGTCCGCCTTTGCGCTCGACGAGGGCGAGGTGGAGACCATCGCCCACTGCACGGCGGCGGAGTTTTTCGACCCGCAGGTGGACTGTGTGCTCGATATCGGCGGGCAGGACATGAAGTGCATCAAGCTGCGCAACCATTCGGTGGACACGGTGCTTCTGAACGAGGCCTGCTCCTCCGGCTGCGGCTCCTTCATCGAAAACTTTGCCAATTCCCTCGGCTTCAGTGCTGAGGAATTCGCGCAGGAGGCGCTGTACGCGGATAACCCCGTCGATCTCGGCACGCGCTGCACGGTGTTCATGAATTCCAACGTCAAGCAGGCGCAGAAGGAGGGGGCGAAGGTCTCCGACATTTCGGCAGGGCTTGCCTATTCCGTCATCAAAAACGCGCTCTTCAAGGTCATCAAGCTGACAGACCCCGCCGAGCTTGGCAGCCACATCGTCGTGCAGGGCGGCACGTTCTACAACAAGGCCGTTCTGCGCGCCTTCGAGCAGATCGCGGGCGTGGAGGCCACCTGTCCGGACATTTCGGGCATCATGGGCGCTTTCGGCGCTGCGCTGATCGCGCGAGAGCGTTACAAGGGGCAGGAGACGATGATGCTGCCCCTGCGGGACATTCTGAACCTCACCTACACCACCGCGACCGCGCGCTGCGGGCGCTGCCAGAACAACTGCCTGCTCACGGTCAACAAGTTCCCCGGCGGGCGGCGGCACGTCACCGGCAACCGCTGTGAGCGCGGTCTGGGCGGCTCTGCCACGGCGGAGCGCGCTCCGAACATGGTGGACTTCAAGAAGCAGCGGCTCTTTGCCTATCCGCCGCTGGAGAACGCCCCGCGCGGCGTCATCGGCATCCCAAGGGTGCTGAACCTGTACGAAAACTTTCCCTTCTGGGCGACCTTCTTCAAGGCGCTGGGCTTTCGGGTGGAGCTTTCGCCCTTCTCCACGCGCAGGATCTACGAGCTGGGAATGGAGTCCATCCCCTCGGAATCCGAGTGCTACCCCGCAAAGCTCGCGCACGGCCATGTGCAGTGGCTCATCGACCACGGGATCAAGACCGTCTTTCACCCCTGCGTGTTTTACGAGTTCCAGGAGACCGGCGGCGCGCAGAACCACTACAACTGCCCCATCGTGACCTCCTACCCCGAAAACCTCAAGAACAACGTGGAGGCTGTCGCGAGGGGAGAGGTGCACTATATCCGCCCCTTTATCGCCTTCACGAACGAGAAGGTGGCGGGGGATCGCCTTGCCCGCCTCTGCGAGGAGGAGTGGGGCATCTCCGAGCATGAGGTGCGCGTGGCCGTGCGCCTCGCGTGGGAGGCGCAGCACAGGGCCAAGCTCGATATCCGAGAGGAGGGCGCAAGGCTCCTAAGGGAGATGGAGGAAAAAGGCGGGCGCGGCATCGTGCTCGCGGGGCGCCCCTACCACATCGACCCGGAGATCAACCACGGCATTCCCGAGCTCATCGCCTCCTACGGTCTCACGGTCTTCACCGAGGACAGCCTGCCCGTGGACTTTGAGCCGGGCAGACCCGTGCGCGTGAACGACCAGTGGGTCTACCACTCCCGTCTGTACACGGCGGCGGAGTTTGTGAGCCGCCGGGACGATCTGGAGCTTATCCAGCTCAATTCCTTCGGCTGCGGCCTCGACGCCGTGACCACCGACCAGGTCGCGGAGATCCTGGAGGCCAGCAACAAGCTCTACACGGTGCTCAAGATCGACGAGGTCAACAACCTCGGCGCGGCGCGCATCCGCGTGCGCAGTCTGATCGCCGCGATGAACATGCGCCGGGAGAAGCACATCGCCGCCCATCCCGTCCCCGCCGCCTATCACCGCGCGGAGTTTACCGAGGAGATGTACAAGCAGGGCTGGACGATCCTTGCGCCCCAGATGAGCCCCATCCATTTCTCGCTGCTCGAGCCGGTTTTCCGCAAATACGGCTATCGCATGGAGATCCTCTCCAACGACAACCGCACCGCCATCGACACAGGGCTGCGCTTTGTGAATAACGACGCCTGCTTCCCGGCCATGACCGCCGTCGGCCAGATCATGGAAGCCGTGACCTCCGGGCGCTACGACACCGATCACCTCGCCATCATAATGAGCCAGACCGGCGGCTGCTGCCGCGCGAGCAACTACGTGAGCTTCATCCGCAGGGCGCTGGACAAGGCGAATCTGTCGCATATCCCGGTCATCTCCCTCAACGCCAACGGTATGGAGAAAAACGCGGGCTTTCGCATCACACCCTCCATGCTGATGGACGCGGGACGTGCCATCGTCTACGGCGACCTCTTCATGCGCTGCCTCTACCGCGTGCGCCCCTACGAGCGTACCCCCGGCACCGCAAACGCCCTCTATGAAGATCTGCGGCAGATGTGCATCGACTCGCTTATGAGCAATCAGAGCAAGCGGCAGTACAAAGCCCTGTGCGAGCGCATCGTGGAGGCCTTCGACGAGTTCCCGATCGACGAGACGCTGCGCAAGCCGCGCGTCGGCGTGGTGGGGGAGATCCTCGTCAAGTACATGCCCCTCGGTTACGGATTCGGATGTAAACAGAAAATGGCTCATATCGATAACCTCCTAAAAATATACAAAAGGTACAACTGTTCAGACCGTCTCATT
>CAJOFI010000018.1 GCA_905233595.1 uncultured Oscillospiraceae bacterium
TGCCACGGAATAAGATGCGCAAAGATGGCTTAGGATTTTTCGCCTGTAGCAAGGCGTCAAAGCGCAGGAATACTTTGTGTATTGCAAGCTTTGACAACGAAGCTACAGGCGAAAAAGGCAAGCCAGATTGCACAGATTATTTCGTGACAGTTCCTTATTTCGGAACAGTTCCTTATTGTTCTTTGCACACAAAACTGTACAGTTACACTTATAAGAGAGGGCTGAGAAAAACTCGCAGTTTTTCTCAGCCCTCTTTTTTTATAATCGTCGCGAAGCGACACCATAGTGATGCCCAACCGGGGCTGTAAAAAAAGGAGTTTTTTACAGCCCCTCTGTTATTGTTACATCAGGTGCCAGATGTTCTTCGCGTACTCTTCGATGGCGCGGTCGGCGGCGAAGAAGCCGCTCTGCGCGGTGTTCATGATGGCGAGGCGGGCGCGCTCGTCATCGTCCTTGATGCGATCGTACATACGGCTCTGGCAGTCGGCGTAGGCGCGGTAGTCGGCGATCAGCATATAGGGGTCGCCGCCGTAGAGCAGGCCGGAGACCAGGTCGGAATAGCTCTTGCCGTCGCGGAAGCCCTCGCGGAAGCGGTTCATGATGCGCATGATCTCGCCGTCGGACTGCGCCATGCCGTTGGGGTCGTAGCCGTGGCGGCGCCAGTTGGCGATCTCGTCGGTGTGCAGGCCGAAGAGGAACATGTTCTCGTCGCCCAGGCGCTCGTACATCTCGACGTTCGCGCCGTCGAGCGTGCCGATGGTCACGGCGCCGTTCATCATCAGCTTCATGCAGCCGGTGCCGGAAGCCTCCTTACCGGCGGTGGAGATCTGCTCGGAGACCTCGGCGGCGGGCACGATGGCCTCGGCGGCGCTGACGCGGTAGTTCTCCACGAAGCAGACCTGCAGGCGATCCTTGCAGACGGGGTCGTTGTTGATGTCGTCCTGCATGCTCAAAAGCAGCTCGATGATGCGCTTGGCGACGCGGTAGCCCGCGGCGGCCTTGGCGCCGAAGACGAAGGTGCGGGGCACGAAGTCCTGGTTGGGATTGTCGTGAAGCTGCATCTGCAGGCTCGCGATGCGCATCGCGCACAAAAGCTGGCGCTTATACTCGTGCAGACGCTTGACCTGCACGTCGATGATGGCGTCGGGATTCAGCTCCGCGCCCTGGTTGCGCTTGCAGAAGGCGGCGAGCTGCTTCTTGTTCTCCAGCTTGATGGCGTTGACCTTGGCGCGCACTTCGCTGTCAGAGGCAAAGTCGGCGAACCTGATGAGCTCCTCGGGCTTGGTGATGTAGCCCTCGCCGATGGTCTCGCAGAGCAGGCCGTGCAGGCCGGGGTTGATCTGGGTGAGCCAGCGGCGGTGGTCGATGCCGTTGGTGACGTGGGTGAAGCGGTTGGGGCGCAGGGTGTAGACATCGTGGAACAGGTCGTCCTTCAGGATCTCGCCGTGCAGACGGGAGACGCCGTTGACCATGTAGCAGGCGGCAAGGCACATATTGGCCATATGTACCTGGTTGTCGCGGATGATGAGGTTGCGGCCCACGCGCTCATCCCAGTTGAAGTTGTAGACGAGGTAGTCGCACCAGCGGCGGTTGATCTCGCACATGATCTCCCACAGCCGGGGCAGCAGCTGCTGCATCAGGCTCTGCGGCCACTTCTCGAGCGCCTCGCTCATAACGGTGTGGTTCGTGTAGGCGACGCTCTCCTTGACGATGTTCCAGGCCTCGTCCCAGCCCATGCCGTAGTCGTCCATGAAGATGCGCATCAGCTCGGGGATGATGAGGGTGGGGTGGGTGTCGTTGATCTGGATGGTGTGGTGCTTGGCGAAGGAGCGGATGTCGCCCCACTTGCGGATGTGCTTTCTCACCACGTCCTGCGCGGTGGCGGAGACGAAGAAGTACTGCTGCTTGAGGCGCAGGGTCTTGCCCTCCATGTGATCGTCCGCCGGGTAGAGCACCTTGGTGATGACCTCGGCCATGGTGCGCTGCTCCATGCTGCGTACGTACTCGCCCTCGGAGAAGAGGTACATATCGAGGAAGTTGCGGCTCTCGGAATCCCAGAGGCGCAGGGTGTTGATCTTCTTGCCACCGTAGCCCGCGATCAGCATGTCGCGCGGCACGGCGACCACGGCGTCGTAGCCGGTGTGCTCGGCGTGGTAACGGCCGAAGTTGTCCCAATGCGGGGAGATCTGGCCGCCGAAGCGAACCTCCACCGCGTCCTCATAGCGGGGGATGAGCCAGCTCTCGGCCGCAGTGCGCCAGTTGTCGGCGATCTCGGTCTGGCGGCCGTCGCGGAACTTCTGCTTGAAAATGCCCAGCTCATAGCAGATGGAGTAGCCCGTCGCCTCCATGTCGAGGGTGGCCATGCTGTCCATGTAGCAGGCGGCGAGACGGCCAAGGCCGCCGTTGCCGAGGCCGGCGTCCGGCTCTTCCTCAAAGATGTCGGATGCGTTGCGCCCCATGTCCTCCAGCGCGCCCACCAGGGCTTCGCCGAGGCCGAGGTTGAAGGCGTTCTTCATGAGGCTGCGGCCCATGAGGAACTCCATCGACATATAGTGCACTTCCTTCTCGGAGGAGCAGGGATCCTCCGCCGTGAGGAAGCGGCTCATGATCTCGCGGATCACGATCGCCGAGGCCTGGAAAATCTGCTCGTCGGTGGCGGCTTCGCCGGTGGTGGTGAAGTGGGCACAGAGCTTATCTTCGATGGCGCTGCGCATCTCGTCGCGGGAAATCTGTCCAATCATATAGAAAAACCTCCAAATTGATACGAATCCTTCTGTTTATATGCCGTAGGGACGGCTATCGGCCGCCTGTGCGCGGGCGGCTCATAGCTGTCCCTACACGCCCCCGGATGGGGGCGCGCAGGGAATGAATATTGAAAATTGAAGACTGAAGAATGAATAATTGCGGTGTCGCTTCGCGACGAATTATGATCCGCCCCCGAAGAGAACGCCTTCATTCTTCATTAGATCTTGGTGCCTTTGGGAACGACGAGCGGGAGCTTGTCGCTGCCGGTCAGGACAGTTCCGGAGGAGAAGCCGGTCTCCTTATCGGCGATGACGTAGCTGAGCTGGCTGTTCTCATCGACGATGCCGCCACGCATGATGATGCTGTTTTTGACCTTGGCGCCCTTGGCGATGCGCACGCCGGAGAAGACCACGCAGTTCTCCACCTCGCCCTCGATGCGGCAGTTGTCCGCGATGAGGCTGTTGCGGGCGACGGCGCCTTCCCCGTAATAGGTGCTGACGTACTCATGGATCTTGGTGCGCACGGGGCGCTCGGCCGGGAATACCTCGCGGCGCAGGGCGGGATCGAGCATATCCTTGTTGGCGCGGTAGAACTCCTCGACCGTGCGGATGGCGTTGGCGTAGCCGTGGTGGACGTAGACGTCCATCTTGCCGCCTGCGGAGAGGAAGAGGTTCAGCGCGTCCTTATGGAAGGCGTAGAGGTTCATGGCCTCGCAGCGGTCCATGAGCTGGAGCAGGGTGTCCTTGTGGATGATGTAGGCCTCAAGACCGGGCAGACCCTCGCCGTCGTTGCGGCGGTAGAGATCAATGCGGCGGACGTAGCCGTCGGGCCCGACGATGAAGCGGTGGTGCTGACCCATGGGGGTGTTCACGCCGCAGATGGCGGTGATCTCGGCATCCCCGGCCTCGTGCTTGCGGATGGCGGCGTCCAGGTCGATGTTCGCGACCATGCTGCCAAGCATCAGGACGACGTGCTTCTGCGGGATGTCGCGGATATAGGTGGAGACGGCGTTAAGCGCCTCGATGGTGCCGATGTAGTTACCGGTGTGGTACTCGGGCAGGCCGAAGGGGGGCAGCATGCGCAGACCGCCGGTGGCGCGGCTCATGTCCCAGGACTTGCCGCTTCCCAGGTGGTCGAGCAGGGACTGATAGTTGCGCTGCATGATAACGCCGCAATCGAGGATGCCGGCGTTGCGCAGGGAGGACAGGGGAAAGTCGATCAGACGGTATCTGCCGCAGAAGGGCAGGGACGCGGCGCTGCGGGCGCTGACAAGCTCGCGCAGCTCGGGCGTAGTCTGATAGGCGAAAATGACACCGTGGTAATTTCTCATGGCTCAGACCTCCTCTCCGGTGTAGATCATGGCCCCGGCGGCAACCGTGGCGTTCTTGCGGATGCGGATATTGGGGCCGCAGGTGGCAACGGACATATTGCCGTTCTCGTCGCGGTCAGCGCCGACCTTGGCGCCGGCTTCGACGACGGTGTTCTCGCCGATAATGGCGTACTTGACCACCGCGCCGGACTCGACCACCGCGCCGGGCATCAGCACGCTGTAAGCGACCTCAGCGCCCGCGGCGACGACCACGTTGGGAGAGAGGACGGAGTTATCGACGTAGCCGTCGATCTCGCAGCCCTCGGTGACGATGGAATGCACGACCTTCGCGCTGTTGCCGATGTAGTGCGGCGGGCAGACGGGGCTGCGGGAGGCGATGGGCCAGCTATCGTCGTAGAGATTGATGGCGGTGTTGGAGAGAAGGTCCATGTTCGCGTCCCACAGGGAGCTGATGGTGCCGACGTCGCGCCAGTAGCCGGAGAAGCGGTACGGCCAGATCTTCTCGCCCGCAGCGAGCATGTTGGGGATGATGTTCTTGCCGAAGTCCTTGGAGGAGTTGGGGTCGTTCTCGTCGGCGATCAGCGCCTCGCGCAGCTTCTTCCAGTCGAAGATGTAGATGCCCATGGAGGCAAGGTTGCTCTTCGGGTGGGCGGGCTTCTCCTCAAACTGCTCGACGTAGCCGTCGGGGCCGGGGTTGAGGATGCCGAGACGGGTGGCCTCCTCCATGGTGACCTCCTGCACGGCGATGGTGAGGGCGGCGCCCTTCTCCCGGTGCTCGCGCAGCATATCGGCGTAGTCCATCTTATAGATGTGGTCGCCGGAGAGGATCAGCACGGTGTCGGGGTCGTAGTTCTCGATGAAGGCGAGGTTCTGGTAGATGGCGTTGGCCGTACCGGTAAACCAGGAGCCCTGCTCGTGCGCGCCGAGGTAGGGGGGCAGGATGTACACGCCGCCGTCGGACACGTCCAGATCCCAGGACTGGCCGATGCCGATGTAGCTGTTGAGCTGGAGGGGCTTGTACTGGGTCAGGACACCCACGGTGTCGATGCCGGAGTTGGCGCAGTTGGAGAGGGGGAAGTCGATGATGCGGTACTTACCGCCGAAGGGAACGCTGGGTTTGGCGACGCTCTGGGTCAGCGCGTACAGACGGGAGCCCTGACCGCCGGCCAGGAGCATCGCAATGCAGCTTTTCTTCATAAGCAGCCTCCTTTATTAAATTTTTTCTTTGTTCGTATTCTTCAGATGAAAGCTCATCCGTTGTACAGATTCATGGTGCGCTCGGCGCCGTTTCGGATGTAACACTCCACGGCCTGCGCGGCGCGCGCGGCGGCCTTCTGAATATCCTCCGCGTCCTGGTTTTTGAAGACGGAGAGCACCCAGTCGGCCATGTCATAGTCCGGGTGGGGCGGCGCGCCGACGCCGATGCGGACGCGGGGGAACTGCTCGCTGCCAAGGCAGGCGATGATGCTCTTGAGCCCGTTGTGCCCCCCGGCCGAGCCCTTGGCGCGCACGCGGAGCTTCCCGATGGGAAGGGCGATCTCGTCGGAGACGACGATCACGCGCTCGGGCGGGATCTTATAGAATTTCGCGGCCTCGGCCACAGCCTCACCGGAGAGGTTCATATAGGTCTGCGGCTTCATCAGCAGCACCTTCTCGCCGCCGAGCTCCGCCGCTGCGGTCAGGGCGTGGAAGCGCGCCTTGTTGATACTCAGCCCCTTGTCCTTCGCGAGCGCCTCGGAAGCGAGAAAGCCCGCGTTGTGCCGCGTCATCTCATAGCGCGGCCCGGGGTTGCCGAGAAAGACGGCGAGCCAGCTTACACCGTTGGTTCTTGACTCAAACATATATTATATAAGTGAATAGAGAATCGTGAAGAGTGAAAAGCTATGGTGTCGCTGTTACCCGAAGGGGACACCTTAACTGTTCACTACTCACTTTTCACCGTTTCCCTCAGTTCTCGAACATATTCGCGATGGAGACTTCCTCGTAGATCCTGCGGATCGCCTCGGCGAAGACGGAGGCGGTGGAGAGGTAGCGGATCTTGTCGCAGGCGGGCTTGTCGGCGGGATAGGGGATCGTGTCGAGCAGCAGCAGCTCCTGGATGCAGCTGTCGTTGATGCGCTCGATGGCGGGGCCGGAGAGCACACCGTGGGTCGCGCAGGCATAGACCTCCTTCGCGCCGCCGATCTCCTTGATCGCCTTGGCCGCGCCGCAGAGAGAGCCGGCGGTGTCCACGATATCGTCGAGCAGGATGCAGGTCTTTCCCGCGACGTTGCCGATGATGTTCATGACCTCGGACTGGTTGGCGCGCTCGCGGCGCTTGTCCACGATGGCCATGTTCACGCCGAGCTTCATGGAGAAGTTACGCGCGCGGGCGGTGCTGCCCACGTCGGGAGAGACGACCATGATGTCCTCATTGCCCTTGCCGAAGCGGCGGACGTAGTGCTTGACAAAGAGGTTTCCGCCCATGAGGTTGTCCACGGGGATGTCGAAGAAGCCCTGGATCTGCGCGGCGTGCAGATCCATCGTCAGCACGCGGTCAGCGCCGGCGGCGGTGATGAGGTTTGCCACCAGCTTCGCGGAGATGGGGTCGCGGCTCTTGGCCTTGCGATCCTGGCGGGCATAGCCGAAGTAAGGGATGACCGCGGTGATACGCCCCGCGGACGCGCGGCGCATGGCGTCGCACATGATGAGAAGCTCCATCAGATTGTTGTTGACGGGCTTGCAGGTGGACTGTACAATAAACACATCTTTGCCGCGAACGGGCTCGAAAACCGAGATGGAGCACTCGCCGTCCGCAAACGCGGTCACGCTTGCGTTGCCGAGGGACATGTACAGCTCAGAGCAGATGTTCTTCGCGAGCTCAGGGTTGGAATTGCCGGTGAAAACCTTAATTTCCTTGCCGTGTGAAATCATTCTCTATTTCCTCCATAGGGCCACCGCGCCGGGACAGCCTTTTTCAAATAGACAGTATACCACACTTTTTGTCACTTGGGAAGAGGAATCGCACAGGATAATTCGCCAAAAACACGAGAAAAAACGGATTTACATTTGCCCTGCTTTTGTATATAATATGAAAGATGCGACACAGCGCCCCGACAGGCGCTCATCGCGACTACATGGGAGGATATTGAAACTATGCTGGAATTTGAAGAATATAAGGCGAAGCTCAACGCCGCGAAGCCCGCGCTGGAGCTTTTGCAGGGCGCGCTGAAGCTGGAGAGCGCCAAAAAGGAGATCGAGGAGCTGGAGGCCGCGAGCGAGCGCGAGGGCTTCTGGAACGACGTGGAGAACTCCCAGCGGGTGCAGAAGCGCCTCAAGACGCTCAAGGCCAAGGTCGAAAACTACGAGAAGCTCTGCGCGGCCTTCGACGATATGAGCGTGATGTGCGAGATGGCGATCGAGGAGAACGACGACTCCATGCTCGCCGAGCTCAAGTCGGAGTTTGAGCGCTTCAGCGAGAACGTGGAGTCCACACGCCTCTCCACGCTGCTGACCGGGGAGTATGACGCGAACAACGCCATCCTCACCTTCCACGCCGGCGCGGGCGGCACCGAGGCGCAGGACTGGGCCTCCATGCTCTACCGCATGTACAACATGTGGGCCGAGCGCCACGGCTACAAGGTCAAGGTCATGGACTATCTGGACGGGGACGAGGCCGGGCTCAAGTCCGCCACCATCATGATCGAGGGCGACAACGCCTACGGCTTTTTGAAGAGCGAGCACGGCATCCACCGGCTGGGGCGCGTCTCCCCCTTTGACGCGGCGGGCAGGCGGCACACCTCCTTCGCCGCCGTCGAGGTCATGCCCGAGATCACCGACAACAGCGAGATCGAGCTTCGCGACGACGATATCGAGATGCAGGTCTACCGCTCCTCCGGCGCGGGCGGGCAGAAGGTCAACAAGACCTCCTCCGCCGTGCGTCTGATCCACAAGCCGACGGGCATCGTGGTCTCCTCCCAGGTCGAGCGCAGCCACTTCCAGAACCTGGAGAACTGCAAGAACATGCTGCGCGCGCGGCTGGCCGAGATCAAGGAGCGCGAGCACCTCGAGAAGATCAGCGACATCAAGGGCGTGCAGATGAAGATCGAGTGGGGCAGCCAGATCCGCTCCTACGTCTTTATGCCCTACCAGCTCGTGAAGGATCACCGCACCGAGTTTGAAAACGGCAACATCCAGAACGTCATGGACGGCGACCTCGACGGCTTCATCAACGCCTTTTTGTCGATGAAAGCGGCCAATTGAGTGAAAAGTGAAAAGCCGAGGTGTTCCCCTTCGGGGAACCGATAAAAATCGTCGCGAAGCGACACCGTAACGATTCACTATTCACTTTTCTCTGTTCATTTACCCTTAGGGAAACGCTGATTAATCCGGCTTCGGCGCCTGTTGGCAGATTTCCGCCGGGCTCTGCGTTGCAAAAGTTTGAAATACACAAAGTATTCCTGCGATTTTCCGCCTCGCTACAGGCGAAAAATCCTACGCCATCTGGCCTCGCAGTCGGCGAAGATCAGGTCGTCAATGTCGAAATCCATCGTTTTCCCTCCCCTGTTTTTTCCGCATGGGAAAATGATATGCGCTTCTTTTTTATATTATGTCTTGCAAGCGAAAAACGTTTGCGCTATAATAATTAGGCTTTACGCAATTCTTACAGAAAAAGGACGATTCAATATGAGCGCATCAACTGACAGAAAGCAGCGTCAGCAGGCGATCGCCGCCGGGACTGACAAGAAGACCCTCGCCGCGCAGGAGGCGGCGAAAAAGCAGAGCCAGAGCAAGCTGCGCTGGACGATCGGCACCATCGCGGTCGTCGTGCTGATCGCGGCGATCATCCTGCTCGACTCCCCTCTCATGATTAAGGCCACCACCGCCCTCAAGGTCGGCGGCGTCAAGCTCTCCCCCGCCGAGGTCAACTACTACTACGGCAACGAGTACGTGAACTTCGTCAACACCTACGGCAGCTACGCCTCCCTCTTCGGGCTTGACACCTCCAACGGCGTCACCGGCCTCAAGGAGCAGGATTGCAGCATGCTCGAGGACGGCACCTGGCGCGACTACTTCCTCGACGCGGCCGAGCGCGACGCCGCGCAGGTCATCGCCCTGAACGACTACGCCCGCGAGCAGGGCATCACCCTGAGCGAGGAGGAGACCGCCAACGCGCTTTCGAGCTTTGACGGGCTTGACGAGATCGCGAAGAACCAGGGCTACGCCGGAGCCGACGCGCTGATCGCCATGAACTACGGCAAGGGCGTGACCCTCAAGATCGCGCAGGACGCCGCGCTGCGCAGCATCCTCGCCGGGAAGGCCTACGACGCCGCCGTGGACGGCTTCGTCTTCACCCCGGAGGAGATCGCACAGTATTACGACGACTACAACGGCTCCCACGATTACTTCGACTATCTGGTCTACGACGTGAAGGCCACCGTCGAGGAGGGCGCTGAGAGCGCGAGCGAGCAGGCGCTGATGGAAGCGCGCGCCACCGCCGACGCCATCTCCATGGCCTACCAGGACGGCAGCGACATCGAGGACATCACCGAGCGCTTTGAGGCGGCGGTGGAGTCCCAGACCGAGGCGCTGCCCACGAACCGCAGCCGCGTGCAGGGCGCGAGCCTCAACGCTGATTACAGCGCCTGGCTCATGGGCAGCCGTGAGGCCGGGGACGTGACCGTCGTTCCCGACTCCGACAACAGCGGCAGCAGCGTCGTGGTCTTCCTGAACCGCGAGGACAACCACTACAACACCGTGAGCGTGCGTCACATCCTCGTCAAGGCCGTGGCCGACGAGAGCGGCGTCTACACCGACGAGGCCAAGGCGACCGCCAAGGCCAGAGCCGAGGAGATCCTCGCCGAGTACGAGGCCGGGGACAAGAGCGAGGAGAGCTTCGCCGCCCTCGCCGAGCAGTACTCCGAGGACGCCGGCTCCAACACAGAGGGCGGCCTGTACGAGAACGTCGCCAAGGGGCAGATGGTCGAGGAGTTCGACGCCTTCTGCTTCGCCCCCCACGCAAGCGGCGACACCGCCATCGTCTACGGCGAGAGCGGCAGCTACGCCGGGTACCACGTCATGTACTTCGTGGGCGAGGGCGATCTGTACAGCAATGTCATCGCCGAAAACGAAATGCGCAGCAGCAACGCCTCCGCCTGGCTCGACGATCTGATGCTCCCCTACGAGCCGGTCGAGACTTACTGGATCCGCCTCGTCGGATAAGGAACTGTGCAGAAATAAATTGTGCAAAGATGGCGTAGGATTTTTCGCCTGTAGCGAGGCGGAAAATCGCAGGAATACTTTTTGTGTATTTCAAGATTTGACAACGAAGCTACAGGTGAAAAAGGCAAGTCAGATTGCACAAGTTATTTCGGAACAGTTCCTAATTCAAAAAAAAACAGGATGTGAGAACTTCGTTTTCACATCCTGTTTTGCATTCGTGACCCGCAGCGCCGAGCATTGATCGGCGTCCGTGGTCAGTGAACGGTGAATCGTTATGGTGTCGCTTCGCGGCGATTGGAATGGATTCGCAGGGGCTCCCGCGCGTCCGAAAACCGAAAACTGAAATCTGAAATCGAAAACCGGAACCTTTTCGCCTTCCGTGCGTCTCAATGGGTGTATCCCTCAAAAAACATACGGAGGATGATCTTATGAAAAAAACAGTCTCGCTCCTGCTTGTTTTCATTCTGATGCTCACGCTCAGCGCCTGCGGCAGCGCGTCCCGCGAGGCGCAGTCGGGCGGCGCGTATTACAACGCGGCCTATGACGGCGACGCCTACGAGGCGGCGGAAATCTACACGGAGGCGCCCGCGATGGGGCTTTCCATGACCGCCGCCAAGACCGCCGCGCCCGAGGAGGACGCGCCGGAGGCAAACCCCGAAAAAATCATCTACTCCTCGGACGTAAAGGTAGAGACCACGGACTTTGAGGGCAGCCTCGCGAAGCTCGACGAGCTGCTGCATGCCGTGGGCGGCTGGGTGGAATCGAGCAGCGTCAACGGCGCGAACTTCTACAACCAGTCGCGCGGCTACCAGAGCACACGCAGCGCAAGCTACACCCTGCGCATCCCGAGCAGCCGCTTTGACGAGCTGATGGCTACGCTCTCCTCCCTCGGGAACATCCCCTACACGCACACCTACACCGAAAACGTCACCGCCCAGTATTACGACACCGAGGCACATCTGAAGGCCTACCAGACCCAGGAGGCGCGGCTGCTGGAGATGATGGAGGTCGCCGAGACCGTGGAGGACATCGTGATCCTCGAGGATCGGCTGACGGAGCTGCGCTACCGCATCGAGAGCCTGCAGTCCACGCTCAAAAACTGGGATCGCCGCGTCAGCTACAGCACTGTGAGCCTCACCGTGCAGGAGGTGCAGGAGTACACCCCCGAGCCCGAGGTGCGCGTCAGCTACGGCCAGCGGCTCTGGCGCAGCCTGCGTGACGGCGTTCTCGGCGTCACGAGCTTCTTCAAGGAGCTGCTCGTGTGGTTCGTCGGCGCGCTCCCGACGCTCGTGATCCTCACGGCGCTCTTCTTCCTCCTGCGCCCGGTCTTCCGCAAATGGAGAGCGAAGCGCCGCGAGAAAAAAGCCGCACGGCGCGGTCAGTAGCCAGCGGCCAGTGGTCAGTGAATCGTGAATCGTGGGAACTTGTTCAGTCTCAGGGTTGTGCTTCCCCCGGCGGGGAAGGACACGCATGATTGTTTTTTGAACAGGACTGAATGAAAAACACGGGGAAATCGCAAAGAACCGCGATTTCTCCGTGCTTTTTCATACATTCAGCAGAAGCTTTTGAAATACGCGCACTCGTCTCGGTTACACTGCGCGGCGGCTTCAAGGCGCATGTTGCAGTGGAAGACGTGGCCGAGGACATGCTCCCTGTCGCCGTAGTAGTGATACGACACCGGCACGCCCAGCGACCGGAGCTTCTCCGCCAGCGGCGGCGCGGCCTCGGCGAGAAAATCCCCCTCGCAGGTCATGACGAAGGCGGGCGGGAAGCTTTCGGTCACGTGGCCGAGAACGCTGATCTGCCGCAGCTCTTCCGCCGTTCCCTTGTGGGGCAACAGATCGCCCATAAGCCGCGCGGTTAAATCGCGCTTGCCGTCGAGCGTGATCTCATACACGCCGCAGTTGAGCGCCACCGCCGTGGGCTTGAAGCCCTCCGGCGCGGAGAAGGGAAACTGCGCCGCATAGTCCGGCTCTGTGCACAGGCAGCAGAAAAGCCCCAGCAGATGCGCGCCAGCGCTGTCGCCCACGCCGAAGACCCGCCGCGTATCAAAGCCGTAGTCCTCCGCGTTTTGCAGCACCCAGGTGAAGACCGCGTTCACGTCCCTGAGCTGGGAGGGGAACTTGAACCTCGGCGCGAGACCGTAGTTGAAGTTCACCACCGCGAAGCCCTGTTCGGCAAGGCTCATGCAGTAGTACTGATAGCGCTCCTTGTCGCCGTAGACCCAGCCGCCGCCGTGCACGCTCACGATCACGGGGAGCTTGCCCTTCGCGTCCTTTGGGCGGTACACGTCCAGCAGGTTCCACCTTCTGTCCGGCCCGTAAGGAACGTCCACCACGCGGCGCACGCCCGCCGGAACCGTCAGCCCCGCGTCGCGCTTGTCGTCGCCGTGCTTGAAGGTACAGCGCAGCAGAATGCTCTCGAGTGACACGGTTCTTCCTCCTTTATTTTATGCCGTCAAAAAATTCCAAAAGGTCAAAGCTCACGATCCAAAACCGGGGCTGTAAAAAACAGAGTTTTTTACAGCCCCTCGGGGATCAGATCAGGTGCCCTCCGGCCTTGATGACCTCGATGACCTGGTCAACGTACTTTTCGCACAGCTCGTTGCTCTCGGCCTCGACCATCACGCGGATGACGGGCTCGGTGCCGCTCTCGCGCACGAGGATGCGCCCGCTGTCGCCCAAGGCGTCCGCCACGGCCTGCACCGCCGCCTGCACGGCGGGGTCGTTCTGCGCGTCGGGCTTGGACTTGACGCGCACGTTCTTCAGAACCTGGGGATAGAACACCACGGGGGCGGCAAGCTCGCTCATGGGCTTACCCTTGGCGAGCAGCACCTCCATGAGCTTCAGGCTCGTGAGGATGCCGTCGCCGGTGGTGGCGTACTTGGTGAAGATGATGTGCCCGGACTGCTCGCCGCCGATGCGGTGGCCGTTGCGCACCATGTTCTCGTAGACGTACTTGTCGCCCACCTTGGTCTTTTCGTACTCGATGCCGACCTTGTCGAGCGCCTTGTACAGCCCGAAGTTTGACATGACGGTGGTCACGACCTTGTTGTTGAGGAGCTTTCCGCGCTCCTTCATGTACAGGCCGTAGATGTAGAGGATGTGGTCGCCGGTGACGACGTTGCCCTTCTCGTCCACGCAGAGGCAGCGGTCGGCGTCCCCGTCGTAGGCAAAGCCGACGTCCAGCCCCTTCTCCACCACGAGCTTCTGCAGATGCTCAATGTGAGTGGAGCCGCAGTCGGTGTTGATGTTGTAGCCGTCCGGCTCGTCGTTGATGACATAGAGCTTCGCGCCCAGCGCCTCAAAGACGCCCTTCGCGATCTGCCAGGCCGCGCCGTTTGCCACGTCAAGCCCGACCTTCTTGCCCTTGAAGCTGAACTTGGACATGGAGATCAGATAGCCGATGTAGCGGTTGCGCCCCGCGACGTAGTCCACCGTGCGGCCGATATCGTGCCGCCCGGCGACGGGGATCTCCAGCTTGCCGTCGATGTACTCCTCGACCTTGAGGATGGTCTCCTCGTCCATCTTCTCGCCGCTGCCGTTTAAGAGCTTGATGCCGTTGTCGTAGTAGGGGTTGTGGGAGGCGGAGATCATGATGCCGCAGTCAAAGTCGTCCACGCGGGTGATGTAGGCGACGGAGGGCGTCGTGGTGACGTGCATGATGTAGGCGTCCGCGCCGGAGGCCATCAGACCCGTGCACAGCGCGTACTCGAGCATGTAGGAGGAGCGGCGGGTGTCCTTGCCGATGACAACCTTGGCCTTCTTGCCCTCGCGCGCGCCGTAGTACCAGCCGAGAAAACGGCCGATCTTCATCGCGTGCTCATACGTCAAGTCCTTGTTCGCTTCGCCGCGGAAACCGTCCGTTCCGAAATACTTGCCCATTACAGACGCTCCTTCCGCTCGATGTCGAGGAAGTACTTGTAGGTGTCCACGGTCAGCTCGCCGCAGGCGGCCTCGTCGCAGGCGATGATCGCGCCGTTGTGCAGCTGCAGGGCCGAGCAGGTCCACTTCTGGCTCACGCCGCCCTCGACGGTCGCGG
>CAJOFI010000019.1:0-5096 GCA_905233595.1 uncultured Oscillospiraceae bacterium
GGCAGGCCGAAGATGTCCCAGGGGGGATCGTCCATGTGCACGGCCATCTTGATGTCGCACTCGTGGCAGACGGGCATCAGCTTTTCGAGGAAATACCTGAAGTTTTCCCAGAGCTTCTCCTTCGTCACGTCCTTGTAGGCCTCGAACAGCTCGTCCAGCTTCGCCATGCGCTCAGGCTCCCAGCCGGGGAAGGTCATGTTGTACTTCTCGGTGAAGCCCATGACGTAGTCCGCCATCTCCTTGGGGTCGTCCTGGATCATGTCCTTCTGGTAGTAGAGCGCGGTGGAACCGTCGCCCACGGGATGGAAGAGGTCGGAGCGCGTCCAGTCGAAGATGGGCATGAAGTTGTAGCAGATCACCTTCACGCCGAAGGGGGCGAGGTTGCGGATGGTCTGGATGTAGTTTTCAATGTAGCCGTCGCGCGTGGGAAGGCCGATCTTGATGTCGTCGTGCACGTTCACCGACTCCACCACGTCGGCGTTGAAGCCCGCGGCGCGGATCTGATCGACGACCTTCCTGATCTCCTCCGGCTGCCAGACCTCGCCGGGCATCTTGTCATGCAGCGCCCAGACGATGGTGCTCACGCCGGGGATCTGCCGAATGTCGCTGAGAGAAATCTTGTCGTTCCCTTCGCCGTACCAGCGAAAACCCATTTGCATTGCCATAAAATCCCTCCGTTATATTTTATATGGATAGGTGTCTTTGGTTCTTTGGTTCTACTGACATTCTAATATATCAGTTCAGAAAAAGCAATCCCCCAATTCTGTACAGAATTGGGGACGCTCGTTTGTGCATAGTGGCGGATTTTCACTGGCCACTATTCACTGTCCCGCAAAGTACTCCGGGAACTTCTCCCGCAGGAGGTCGAGGTTTTCCCGGTAGCGGTTGAGGTGCGTATCGAGCAGCGCGAGCGCCTGCTCCGCGTTCCCCGCCAGCACGGCCTCGCTGATGGCGCGGTGATCCTCCAGGGTCTGTCGCTGCGCCATGCCGAGGTTGGAGAGCACGCGCATGCGCTCCACGTGCTGCAAGCCCGCCATCATGTGGCTGTAATTTTCCTCGCGCCCGACGCTCACGAAGGCGATGCGGTGAAAGTCGTTGTCCAGGGCGAGCAGCCTGCGCTGGTCGGGGCTCTCCGCCTCGGCATAGTGGGCGAAGGCGCGCAGGTTCTCCTCATAGCGCCACGCCCTGTCCGCATCCGGCTTCCGGCACGCGAGGCGCAGGATCTCCTTTTCCACCGCGCAGCGGGCGAACTGCTCCATCTCCATGCGCTTGAGGTCGATGGGCGCGACGAAGGTGCCCACCTGCGGGCGCAGCAGCACCATGTTCGCCGAGGCCAGCAGGATGAGCGCCTCCCGCACGGGGGTGCGGCTCATGTGCAGCTCCTCGGAAATCTGCTTGTCGCTCAGCGCCTCGCCGGGCTTGAAGCGCAGATGGATGATCCCGTCCCGCAGGATCTGATAGGCGGTCTCCCGCGCGTTCCCGGCGGGGCGCGCCGGATGCAGGCTCGTTTCGTTCATGGCTTCCCTCGCTTGTCCGGTAATATACTATTCGCTGCCCACGCATCCCCCGCCGATCGATGCTCGGCGCTACGGCCACTGACCGCCGGCCACTCACTCTCCGATCCAGACGATGCTGTCGTCGTTTTCGATCCAGTCGCTGACCGGGATGCAGCGGTAGACGCGCTCGTCCACGCGGATGACGATCTGCTCGATGCCCGCGTTGATGATCTGGCGCTTGCACATTGAGCAGCTCATGGCGTCGGGCAGGAGGGCGTTGGTCTTCGCGTCGCGCCCGACGAGGTAGATCGTCGAGCCGATCATGTCCCGCCGGGGGGCGGAGATGATGGCGTTGGCCTCGGCGTGCACGCTGCGGCAGAGCTCATAGCGCTCCCCGGAGGGGATGTGCAGATTCTCGCGGTTGCAGAAGCCGAGGTCGCTGCAATTGCGCCTCCCGCGCGGCGCGCCGTTGTAGCCGGTGGAGATGATCTCGTCGTTGCGCACGATGATGGCGCCGTACTTCCGGCGCAGGCAGGTGGAGCGCTCCAGAACGGAGTCGGCAATGTCGAGGTAGTAATTCTGCTTGCTGGTGCGGTTATCCACAGGCTGTTCCCCCTCAGGTTTTTTTCTCTATATTATCTCAGCTTTCCCCCGCCGTCAAGAAACTTATCCCCTCCATCAAGAATTTGTAGCTTTTTCTGTAAAGTTGTGGTATCATAAGACCATGAACAACCGAAATTATCAAAAAGAGCTGGATCGCATCCTCGAGCGGCAGGGCGACGAGAGGCCGCGCGTGCTGCTGCACAGCTGCTGCGGCCCCTGTTCGAGCGCGGTGCTGGAATATCTGACGCGGTATTTTGAGGTGACGCTATTGTGGTACAACCCCAACCTCTTCCCCGAGGAGGAGTTTGCGCGCCGCCTCGAGACGCAGAAGGAGCTTTTGGAGAAGATGGGGCTTGCGCAGAGCGTGCGTCTTCTCAGCACGCCCTGGCGGCACGGGGAGTATGACGGCGTCGCCCGGGGGCTCGAGCAGGAGCCGGAGGGCGGCAGGCGCTGCACCGAATGCTTCCGGCTGCGGCTGACCGAGTGCGCGCGGATTGCCGCCGCGCAGGGCTTTGACTACTTCTGCACGACGCTGACCCTCTCCCGCCACAAGGACGCAAAGCGCATCAACGCCCTCGGCGAGGAGCTCGGCGCGGCCTTCGGCGTGCGCTGGCTGCCCTCGGACTTCAAAAAGCAGGGGCGCGAGATGCGCTCGACCCAGCTTGCCGAGCAGTACGGCCTCTACCGGCAGCTCTACTGCGGCTGCGAATATTCTCTGCGCAAACGGGAGGGCAAGACATGAGACGGCAGCAATTGACCCGGCGCATCGCCCTTTCCGCCATGGTGGGGGCGGTCTACGCGGCATTGACCGTGGCGCTCATCGGAGGCTCTGTGCATCCTGCCCTTCTTCCTGCCCTGCACGGTCTGGGGGCTCGCGGTGGGCTGCGTGCTCGCAAACCTCATCACGGCAAACCTCCTCGACATCGTCTTCGGCACCCTCGCCACGCTCTGCGCGGCGCTCGTGACCGCGCGGCTCGGTCGGCGCGGGCAGCGCCTCGCAAACGAGCTGATGGCCTGCTTCCAGCCGGTGATCTTCAACGCGCTGATCGTTGGCGCGGTCATCACCGTCGGCTACGAGGGGATGCGCATCGCAGAGCACCCGGAGGTCTACGCCCTCAACGCCCTGTGGGTCGGGCTGGGCGAGGCCGGTGTGCTGTATCTGCTGGGTCTCCCGCTGATGCGCTGGCTCCCCGGCAGAAGATTTTTCCGCAAGCTCATGAACGCTATAAATATCGACAAGTGAAGGAGTGTCTTTCATGAAAGTCCGCAAAGCCATCATTCCCGCGGCAGGTCTGGGCTCCCGCCTGCTGCCCAACACCAAGAGCATCCCCAAGGAGATGCTGCCTCTGGTGGACAAGCCCGTCATTCAGTACATCGTGGAGGAGGCCGTCTCCGCCGGAGTCGAGCAGATCCTCATCATCACGAATCGCGGCAAGAGCTCCATCGAGAACTACTTCGACTACGCCCCCGACCTCGAGGAGCGCCTGCGCGCCGACGGCAAGATCAAGGAGGCCGACACCATCCGCAAGGTCGCGGACATGGCGGACGTGTTCTTCCTGCGCCAGAAGGAGACCAAGGGTCTCGGTCACGCCGTCTGGAGAGCCAAGAGCTTCGTCGGGGACGAGCCCTTCGGCATCCTGCTCGGCGACGACATCATGCTCGGGCAGAAGTCGAGGCGGCGGAGGCCAACGAGTGCAGCGCCGTCGCGATCCATAAGGTGCCGGACGAGCTGATCGTCAAATACTCCTCCGTCAAGCTTGAGGAGCAGCGCGGCGACAGGGTCTACCGCATCAGCGACATGAACGAGAAGCCCACCCTCGCCGAAAAGCTCTCCGACTACGCGATCCTCGGGCGCTACGTGCTGACCCCCGCGATCTTCGACATCCTCGAGCACACCGTCCCCGGCCGCAACAACGAGATCCAGCTCACCGACGGCATGAAGGAGCTGGTGCGGCACGAGCGCATGGTGGGCGTGGACTTTGAGGGGCGCCGCTACGACACCGGCAACCTCAAGGGCTATCTCGAGTCCATCATCGACTTCGCCCTGCAAAACGAGGAGGCCGGCCCCTGGCTCAGGCAGTTCATCCTCGACAAGGCAGAGACGCTGCGCTGAGTTTTGAGGAGACAGACTTGACATTTGCCGCAAACAGGGCTACAATCTCCTCGTCAATTGAAACGGGGCGCTGGGTATTCCCGGCTGAGACAGGGTAATGGAGCCCTGAAACCCGGGAACCTGATCCGGGTAATGCCGGCGTAGGAAGCACCGATGCAAATTTGGCAGGTTCACGTTTTCGTGCGCCTGCCTTTTGCATTCCTGCCTCCAAAAAAGAAAAGGGAGGAACACTCACATGAAAAAGAACTACACACTCCGCGCGCTGACCGAGGGCGCGGTGCTGGTCGCCGCGGCGCAGCTTCTGAGCTACATCAAGCTCTGGCGCATGCCCTGGGGCGGCAGCATCACCCTCGTCATGCTGCCCATCATCCTCTACGCCGTCCGCTGGGGGCTTGGAAACGGCCTGCTCGCCGCCTTCGTGCTGGGCGTTATGCAGTTTATGTTCGACGGCGGCTTCTCCATCGGCTGGCAGTCCATCGTCGGGGACTACGTGCTCGCTTACGCGGTTCTCGGTCTCGCGGGTCTCATGCGCGGCAAAAGGGGCGGCGTCTTCCTCGGCGCGCTCCTCGGCGGCCTCGCCCGCTTCCTCGTGCACTTCGTCGTCGGCGCGACGGTCTGGGGCGAATATATGCCGGAGAGCTTCTTCGGCATGACCATGACGAGCCCCTGGTTCTATTCCTGCCTGTATAACCTCGCCTACATGCTGCCGAACATCCTGGTCACTCTGCTCGTCTTCGCGCTGCTCTATAAGCCGCTGGGCAAGTACCTGCGCGGGGAGGATCTGCGCTGAGAGCGGGAACAAAAGCCCAGGGAAAACGCATGAGTTAGGAATTTATAAAAGCATGACTTTTGCGCTTGGCTCCCCCTCCGGGGGAGCTGTCGAG
>CAJOFI010000019.1:5101-17183 GCA_905233595.1 uncultured Oscillospiraceae bacterium
CCGTCATTTGCCTCGCGGGAGATCGGCAAATGCCACCTCCCCCATAGGGGGAGGCAAGACGTGTTGTTTACAGTTTCTCCATTCATGCGTTTGTCGTGCCGCCTCATAACTTTTTGTTGACAAATCCCCCGTTCATACGCTATAATTACCACTCGGCACCGATATGGTGACCGAGTGGTTTTTGTCAACTGCTTCGTCCCGGGTCACCGGGGCGATGTTGAGTATCATCACGAAAGGAGTGCAAGAGAATGCTTCGTACCTACCAGCCCAAGAAGCTCCAGCGCAAGAAAGAGCACGGCTTCCGCAAGAGAATGAAGACCGCCAACGGCCGCAAGGTTCTCGCCCGCCGCAGAGCCAAGGGCAGAGCCAAGCTCAGCTACTGATCCCAGGCACCCCCGTGAGCAGCGAAAAAAGGCATATATGAAAAATAGGCCGGAGCAATCCGGCCTTGTGGTATTTGCAGAGGTCAGACGGTGAAAGTTCGCTATACCTTAAAAAAGAACAGTGACTTCCGCCGTCTTTACGCGAAGGGCAAGAGCGCGGTGAACCCCTATCTTGTGCTCTACTGCCGCCGCAACCGCGAGGGCGTCAACCGCCTGGGCTACACGGTGTCCACCAAATTGGGGCACGCCGTGGTGCGCAACCGGGTGCGCCGCCGCCTGCGGGAGATCTACCGCCTCAATTCCCCCCGGCTCAAGACCGGCTGGGACATCGTGGTCGTCGCCCGCACGCGCTGCGTGGGGGCGGAGTACGGCCAGATGGACAGGGCCTTTCTCCAGGCCTGCCGCAAGCTGGGTCTTACGCGGGAGGACGAGGCGTGAAAAAGCTTCTTATCTCTGCCATCCGCTTCTATCAGAGGGTCATCTCCCCCCGCCGCCAACCCTGCTGCCGCTTCATGCCGAGCTGCTCACACTATGCGATCCAGGCCATCGAAAAATACGGCGCCCTCCGGGGTGGCTGGATGGCGCTGCGCCGCATCTGCTGCTGCCACCCGTTTTATCACGGCAAGCGCGGCATCTACGACCCTGTGCCGTAGAAATTTAAGACTTAAAACTGAAAAATGAATATTGAATAATTATGGTAGACGCAAACCTCTTTTGCGTTTACTATATAAATCAATCCCCGAAGGGGATACCATAATTCTTCATTTTTAAGTCTTCAGTTTTCAGTCTTCAGTAATCTCTATGTAGAGGAGTTTTTTCATGTCTTTCGGGGAAATCATTACCTGGCCCTTCGCCAAGCTGATGGTTTGGTTCTATAACCTCACCGGCAACTATGGCGTCGCGCTGATCTTCTTCGCTCTGGCCGTCAACCTCATCATGACCCCCTTCATGGCCAAGAGCAAGAAGAGCATGATGCGCCAGACCCGCCTGCAGCCCCGCATCCAGGAGCTGCAGAAGCGCCACGAGGGCAACCCCCAGAAGCTCAACGCCGAGATGCAGAAGCTCTACCGCGAGGAGGGCGTCAACCCCATGTCCGGCTGCCTCTGGTCCCTCATCCCCTTCCCCATTCTGATCGCCCTGTACAGCGTCGTCCGCCAGCCCCTGACCCGCATGATGTTCGTGGCCAAGGACTTCGTGACCGTGCTGCAGGATTTCTTCGTGGAGAAGGGTCTTTACACCGTCGCCACCGGCCGCGCCAGCGCCTACTATGAGATCGAGCTGACCAAGCTCACCCACGACAACTGGAGCGCTGTCACCGCCGGGCTCGCAGACAAGCTCGACCCCAACCTTCTGAACGTCGATTTCAGCTTCTTAGGGCTCAACCTCGGCGATCAGCCCCAGTGGAACTTCTTCATGAACACCGACTGGAGCAAGGTCTCCGTGTGGCTGCCCGCGCTGGGTCTGTTCCTTATCCCCTTCATCTCGGCCGGGCTCTCCTGGGCGAGCATGCAGCTGAGTACCAAGATGAACCCCAACGCCAACCAGGACGCCCAGACCCAGGCAACCATGAACAGCATGAACCTGATGATGCCGCTCATGTCCATCTGGATCTGCTTCGTCATGCCCGCCGCCATGGGCATTTACTGGATCGCCAACAGCATCTTCGGCATGGCGCGTGACTTCATTCTGACCAAGGTCTTCATGAAGCAGCTCGCCGTCGAGGAGGCCGAGCGCGCTGCCCAGCGCAGCGTCCGCGAGGCCGAGCTGGAGGCCAAGCGCGCCGAGACCGAGCGCCTCAAGGCCGAGGGCAAGACCGAGGTCAACACCAACACCAGCAAGAAGAAGCTGCAGGCCGGCGAGAAGCAGAAGGCCGCCGAGCGCAAGGCCGCGCTCGACCGCGCAGACCGCGCCGCGCGCCGGGAGCGCCTCGGCATCGCCGAGAACGAAAAGCCCGCCTCCCAGGTCGGCAACCGCCGCTACGCCCGCGGGCGCGCCTACGTGCCCGACCGCTTCACCAACCCCGAGAACGCCGAGAGCGCGACCCTGGCCGCCGCGCTGGAGTCCGAGGGCGCGGACGCCATTGACGAGACCGTGGACGAGCCGGTCGAGACCGTCGCGACCGCCGTCGAAGAAAATAAGGAGTAATTCAAGATGCAGAAATATCTGGAAAAGACCGGCAGAACGCCGGACGACGCGATTGCCGCCGCCCTGGCAGAGCTCAGGCTTGACCGGGACGATGTCTCTGTGGAGATCCTGGAATTCGGCAGAACCGGTTTTCTGGGCAGCGGCGCCTCCCCCGCCCTGGTGCGCGTGAGCTACGAGGTGCCCGACGAGGTCAAGGCCGAGGCGCCCAAGCCCGCGCCCGTGAAGGCCGAAAAGCCCGCGCCCAAGGCCGAGAAGCCCGCAGTCAAGGCCGAAAAGCCCGTTGAGGCTCCCGCGCCCGTCGCTGCCCCCGCCGTGGAGGAGAGCGCCGAGTACGCCGAGATCCGCAGCTTCCTCTCCGGCCTGCTTGAGCGCATGGGCATCAAGGCCGAGATCGCCATCAGTCCCCGCGACAACGGCGGCATCAACGTGAACCTCTCCGGCAACGGGATGGGCGCCATCATCGGCCGTCGGGGCGAGACCCTGGACGCCATCCAGCACCTGACCAACTACGCCGTCAACCACGGCAGCGACAAGCACCTGCACATCAGCGTGGACGCCGAGAACTACCGCAGCAAGCGCGAGGAGTCCCTGGCGCGGCTCGCCGAGAAGATGGCCGAGAAGGCCATCAAGTACAAGCGCAGCATGGCGCTCGAGCCGATGAACTCCTATGAGCGCCACGTCATCCACACCGCGCTGCAAAACTACGAGGGCGTCACCACGAGCTCCACCGGCACCGAGCCGAACCGCCGCGTCGTCGTGTCCTACGTCAAACCCGAGACCCCGGCCAACAACAAGCCCCAGAGCCGCGAGTGGGCGTAAGCTTTCATTTATCGTAAGAAATCCCCCTGGCGCGAATCACAGTGAATAACGAATAGTGAATAATGAATAGTTGAGGCGTCCCCTGCGGGGACGGATTATAATAAACTTTTCACTTTTCACTCTTCACTCTTACGCAGTAAATCATCGGAGGAATCAATATGTATTTTGAGAAGGTCAGAGCCGCGCTGGCTCAGCAGTTTGAGCTTGACCCCGAGACCATTACGCCCGACACCAACCTCATCGACGACCTCGGCGCCGATTCTCTGGACGTGGTGGAGCTGATCATGTCCCTCGAGGACGAGTTCGGCATCGCCATTTCCGACGAGGACGCCGCCCAGCTCTACACCGTCGGCCGCATCGTCGAATATCTGGACAAGCTCCAATAATAGGAATTCTGCACAAGAATACGCCCCCATTTGGGGGCGTATTCATTTAGAACCATAATTTTGGCAATTTACATTGACAAGGTGCCCGCAAAGGTTTATAGTATTCCCATCCTTTGAGAGAGGAGCGAACCGTCTATGGCTAAGGTCATCCGCAAGATGATGATGGCTGAGATGTGCATGTGCGGCATGTGCATGATGATGCGCGCGCAAAAATGCGGTTCGCCCAGTTTCACAGCCATCTGATGGATCGTTAAGCATCAGGCCGGGAAGCGAGCGAGCTCGCCTCCCGGCCTTTTTTCTTTCCCCCGCGACAACATAGAAACGGAAAGACAGACACCACTATGATCGAACTGAAACATCTGTGCAAAACCTATTCCGCGCCGGACAAGGAGATCCACGCGCTCGAGGACATCAACCTCACCATCCGGGACGGGGAGATCTTCGGCATCATCGGCCTCTCCGGCGCGGGCAAGAGCACGCTCGTGCGCTGCATCAACCTCCTCGAGCAGCCCAGCTCCGGCGAGGTGCTGGTGGACGGGCGCGACCTGACGAAGCTTCCGAAGAAGGACCTGCTGCTCCTGCGCCGCTCCATCGGCATGATCTTCCAGAGCTTCAACCTGCTCGAGCAGCGCACCGTGCTGAAAAACGTCTGCTTCCCGCTGGAGATTTCCGGCGTGGACCGCAGGACCGCCGAGGAGAAGGCGCGCAGGCTGCTCGGCATCGTCGGCCTTGCCGACCGCGCCGACTCCTACCCCTCCCAGCTCTCCGGCGGGCAGAAGCAGCGCGTCGCCATCGCGCGCGCCCTCGCCACCGACCCGAAGTACATCCTCTGCGACGAGGCGACCTCCGCCCTTGACCCGAACACCACCCGCGCCATCCTCGACCTGCTGCGGCAGATCAACCAGGACATGGGCGTGACCATCATCGTCATCACCCACGAGATGAAGGTCATCGACCAGATCTGCGACCGCGTGGCCGTCATCGACCACAGCCGCATCGCCGAGGAGGGCAAGGTCAGCGAGGTGTTCACCTCCCCCCAATCCCAGATCGCGCGCGACCTCATCATCCCCCGCGACCGCGCCGCGCTTGACACCAAGAACGGGCGCAAGATCCGCCTGACCTTCAACGGCGCGTACTCGCGGGAGCCGGTGATCTCCAACATGGTGCTGGAATGCCAGGCGCCGGTGAACATTCTCTTCGCCGACACCAAGGAGTTCGAGGGCATCATCTACGGGCACATGATCGTCGAGCTGCCCTCGGACCCCAAGCAGGCCGACAAGATCCTGGTCTGGCTGAAAAACAGCCCGGTCGAATGGCGCGAGGAGGTGTGAGCCATGCTGTCTGAAATGTTTTACAAGCTCTGGCACGCGGGGCTCATCCAGCGCGGCATCTGGGAGACGATCTATATGACCGTCGTCTCCACCGCGATCTCCTACGTGATCGGCCTGCCCCTCGGCGTGATCCTCACCGTGACCGACAAGGGCGGCATCCACCCCATCCCCTGGTTCAACCGGGTGCTGGGCGTGATCGTGAACTTCTTCCGCAGTATCCCCTTCATCATCCTCATGGTGGCGATGCTGCCGGTGGCGAAGCTCGTCGTCGGCACCTCGCTCGGCAACAAGGCCATGATCGTCATGCTCGTCATCGCCGCCTCGCCCTACATCGCGCGCATGGTCGAATCCTCCGTCAAGGAGGTGGACGCCGGCGTCATCGAGGCCGCGCAGGCCATGGGCGCCACCAATTTCCAGATCATCTGCAAGGTGCTGCTGCCGGAGGCGAAGCCCTCGCTGATCCTCGGCGCGGTGATCTCCATGGTCACCATCCTCGGCTATTCCGCCATGGCCGCCACCATCGGCGGCACGGGTCTCGGCCAGATCGCCATCAGCTACGGCCACCAGCGCTTCAACGCGGACATTACCTGGATCTGCGTATTCTTGACTGTTTTGATCGTTCAGATCATTCAGGAGGTCGGTACCGCCATCGCGCACCGAACCGATAAACGCGCAAGACACTAAATTTCAAACAGGAGGAACACAAAATGAAAAAGACCCTCGCACTCGTACTCACCGCCGCTCTGGTCATCCTGACCTTCGCCGCCTGCGGCACTTCCAGCGCCCCCGCCGCGACCGAGGCGCCCGCCGCCGTCGAGGAGGCCGCCCCCGTCGCCGAGAGCGTCAAGCTCACCGTCGGCGCAAGCTCCACCCCCCACGCCGAGCTGCTTGAGATCGTCAAGCCCGCTCTCGCCGAGCAGGGCATCGAGCTGAACATCGTGATCTATGACGATTACGTTCTGCCCAACACCGCCCTCCAGGACGGCACCCTCGACGCCAACTACTTCCAGCACACCCCCTACCTCAACAGCTTCAACGCCTCCAACGGCACCGACCTCGTCTCCGCCGGTCTCATCCACTATGAGCCCTTCGGCATCTACAGCCAGAGCGTGACCGACCTTGCCGAGCTCGCCGAGGGCGCGACCATCATCGTTCCCGACGACGACTCCAACCAGACCCGCGCCCTGCTCCTTCTCCAGCAGGAGGGGCTCGTGGAGCTGCCCGAGGGCGCTTCCGTTGACACCGGCGTGACCTTGCTCGACATCGTGGACGACAAGGGCTACAACGTGCAGGCCGTGCAGGCGGACGCCGTTCCCTCCCTGCTCGCCAACTCCGACGCCGGCACCGTCGCCGTCATCAACTACAACTACGCGCTGGGCGCCGGCTTCAAGACCAGCGACGCGCTCGCCATCGAGGACGCCTCCGGCAACGCCGCCCAGACCTACGCCAACATCATCGCCGTCCGCCGCGGTGACGAGAGCCGCAGCGAGATTCAGGCTCTTGTAGCCGCCCTCCAGGCCGGTGCCGTTGACGCCTACAACGAACAGACCGGCGCCGGCATCGTCGCCATCAAGTAATTCGCAAGAGGCTGTGAAAGCGGAGCTTTCACAGCCTCAGTTTTTAGATTTTAGGAACTGTTCCGAAATACTGAAAGCTAAAATCTAACTCCCCTCTTGACAAGTCAATGATTCCGTATATAATAAGTCGTGCACGACATGTCGTGTGCGACATTTTTTTGGACTGGGATGATGGTATGAACAAAGCGCTGCCGCTGGGCGTGCGCTTTTCGCTGCTGCACCGCGCCTTCAAGCGGAAGATGGACGCGATGCTCAGCGAAAAGGAGCTGACCGGCGTGCAATTCGGGGTGCTGGCGAGCCTCGTGCGGCTCGAGCGCGAGGGGAAGAGCGAGATCAGCCAGCGCGAGCTGGAGCAGGTCTCCCGCGTGAGCCACGCCACGATGACCGAGCTTCTCAAGCGGCTTGAGAAAAAGGGCTTTATCCGCTCCGAGCAGAGCAGCCGCGACCGCCGCTTCAAGTGCCTCTCCGCGACGGAGAAGGCGCTGGGGCTCGAGGGCGAGGTGGCGCAGCTCGAGCAGGAGACCTTTGCCTGGCTCACCAGGGGTCTCAACGACGCGCAGATCAGTGAGCTTCTCGCCACCACGGACGTGATGCTCGAGAACGCATGGGCTGACTGCCGGAAAGGATGTGAACAGAGCGATGATTAAAACCTTCTTAAAATGTGTCCGGGAATACAAGACGCCCGCGATCTTCACCCTGCTCTTCATGGTGGGCGAGGTGCTCATCGAGGTGCTGATCCCCTTCTACACCGCCGATCTCGTCAACGATATCAAGGCCAGCGCGCCCATGAGCCATGTGGTGCGGCTGGGTCTGATCCTTGTCGTGATGGCGCTTATCTCGCTGTGCTGCGGCGCGGGCGGGGGCTACTTCGGCTCCAAGGCCTCGACGGGCTTTGCGCGCAACGTGCGGCGCGACGTGTTTGAGCGCATCCAGCACTTTTCCTTTGAGAACATCGACAAATTCTCCACCGCCTCCCTGGTCACCCGTCTGACCACGGACATCAACAACGTGCAGATGGCCTTCATGATGTCCATCCGCATCGCGGTGCGCGCGCCGCTGATGTTCGTTTTCTCCATCGTGATGGCCTACTACATGGGCGGCGCGCTCGCCACGACCTTCATCGTCGTGGTGCCGGTGCTGGCGGTGGGGCTTATCACCATCGCGCGGCACGCGATGCCCGCCTTCCGCGCGGTCTTCCGCAAGTACGACCGGATGAACGAGTCCATCGAGGAGAACGTGCGCGGTATGCGCGTGGTCAAGAGCTTCTCCCGCGAGGGCTTTGAGAAGCAGAAGTTCGCCGCCGCCTCGGGCGACATCCGCAAGGACTTTACGAAGGCCGAGCGCATCGTCGCGCTCAACACCCCGCTGATGACCCTCTGCATGAACTTCAACATGGTGTTCGTGCTGCTGGTCGGCGCGAAGCTCATCGTCGAGAGCCGCGGCACCGTCATTGACGTGGGACAGATCTCCGCCATGCTCACCTACGGGATGCAGATCCTCATGAGCCTGATGATGATCTCCATGATCTATGTCATGATGACCATGTCCTACGAGTCCATGAAGCGTCTGGCGGAGGTTCTGAACGAGCAGCCCTCCCTCTCCAATCCCGAAAGCCCCCTCACCGAGGTGAAGGACGGCAGCGTGGATTTTGAGGGCGTCTCCTTCAAGTACGACCGCAAGGCGCAGGAATCCGCCCTCGCAAACGTCGAGGTGCACATCCCCTCGGGCGCGACGGTGGGCATCCTCGGCGGCACGGGCGCGGGCAAATCCACGCTGGTGCAGCTCCTCGCGGCGGGCGCGACGTGCGCGAATACGACCTCGATACCCTGCGCGGCGCGGTGTCCATGGTGCTGCAAAAAAACGAGCTCTTCTCCGGCACGATCAGGGAGAACCTGCGCTGGGGCAATCCCACCGCCACGGACGAGGAGCTGGTCGAGGCCTGCAAGCTCGCGCAGGCGGACGACTTCATCCGCTCCTTCCCCGAGGGCTACGACACCCGCATCGAGCAGGGCGGCACCAACGTCTCCGGCGGGCAGAAGCAGCGCCTGTGCATCGCGCGGGCACTCTTAAAAAAGCCGAAGATCCTCATTCTGGACGACTCCACCTCCGCGGTGGACACCCGCACCGACGCGCTGATCCGCGCGGGCTTCAAAACATACATCCCCGAGACCACCAAGATCATCATTGCCCAGCGCGTGTCCTCGGTGGAGGACGCGGACATGATCCTCGTCATGGACGGCGGCACCATCGCCGACGCGGGCAGGCACGACGAGCTGCTCCGGCGCAGCCCGATCTATCGCGAGGTCTATGAGCAGCAGACCAAGGGAGGGCAAGAGCATGCATAAAGAGGCAAACCGCAATCTCAAGGAGAACTTCGCCGCCATCGGGTGGACGCTGAAAAAGTTCTTCGGCTTCTACCCGGTGATGGCGCCGCTTTCGATGCTGTGCATCCTCTTCTCCGCCATCGTCTCCGCGATCCCCTCGCTCTTCATCCAGAACGTCCTCGCCGTGATCGAAAAATGGTTCAGCAGCGGCGACTGGGCTTCCGCGCGCGCGGAGCTTCTGCCCTACATCTTCCTGCTGATCGGCCTGTACGTGCTCTCCATCTGCTCCCAGACGCTGGAGACCCAGCTCATGGCGGTCATGACGCAGGGCTTCCTTGACAAGATGCGCAGGGAAATGTTCAACGGCATGCAGGATCTGCCCATCCGCTACTTCGACCGCCGCAAGACCGGCGACATCATGAGCTTCTACACCAACGACATCGACACCATGCGCCAGCTCGTGAGCCAGTCCCTGCCCTCGCTGATCCGCTCGATCGCGATCGTGCTCGCGGTGCTCGCGATCATGCTGTATTTCAGCGTCTGGATGACGCTGGTGCTGCTGCTGGGCGTCGCGGCGATGTACTACGTCACCAAGACCATCGGCGGCGGCTCCGCCAAGTACTTCGTCAAGGCGCAGAAGGCCATCGGCGCGATGGAGGGCTTCGCGCAGGAGATGATGAACGGCCAGAAGGTCATCAAGGTCTTCTGCCACGAGCAGCAGAGCCTGGAGGACTTCGACAAGGTCAACGACGAGCTGCGCGACGTGGCCTTCCGCGCCAACGCCTACGCCAGCACCCTCGGCCCCATCATCGGCAACATCGGCAACATCCTTTACGTCGGCCTCGCGCTGGTGGGCGGCGTGTTCATCCTCGCGAACGTCCGCAACCTCTCCCTCTCCGGCATGGCCTTCGATATCACGGTGCTGGTGCCCTTCTTGAACATGTCCCGGCAGTTCACCGGCAACGTAAACCAGCTCAGCCAGCAGATCAACTCCATCGTCATGGCCGGCGCGGGCGCGCAGCGCGTGCTCACGCTCGTAAACCAGGAGCCGGAGGCCGACAACGGCTACGTGACGCTCGTAAACGTCACCGAGGACGCGGACGGCAGCCTGCGCGAGACCGAGGAGCACACCGGGCGCTGGGCATGGCGGCACCCGCACACCGACGGCAGCGGCATCACCTACACCCCGCTGCGCGGCGACGTGCGCATGGTGGACGTGGACTTCGCCTACACCCCGGAGAAGCAGGTGCTGCACAACGTCTCCGTCTACGCCGAGCCCGGGCAGAAGGTGGCCTTCGTCGGCGCGACCGGCGCGGGCAAGACCACGATCACGAACCTCATCAACCGCTTCTACGACATCGCCGACGGCAAGATCCGCTACGACGGCATCAACATCAACAAGATCAGGAAATCCGACCTGCGCCGCTCCCTCGGCATCGTGCTGCAGGAGACGAACCTCTTCACCGGCACCGTGATGGAGAACATCCGCTACGGGCGGCTTGAGGCGACGGACGAGGAGTGCATCGAGGCGGCGCGCCTCGCGGGAGGGCTACGGGACGGAGCTGCAAAACAACGGCGCGAACCTCTCCCAGGGGCAGCGCCAGCTCATCGCGATCGCCCGCGCCGCCGTGGCCGATCCCCCGGTCATGATCCTCGACGAGGCCACCTCCTCCATCGACACGCGCACCGAGGCCATCGTGCAGCGCGGCATGGATAAGCTGATGGAGGGCCGCACGGTCTTTGTCATCGCGCACCGCCTCTCCACGGTCATGAACTCCGACGTTATCATGGTGCTCGACCACGGGCGCATCATCGAGCGCGGCAGCCACGAAAAGCTGATCGCCGACAAGGGCACCTACTACCAGCTCTACACCGGCGCCTTCGAGCTCGAATAGTTTTCAGAAAAATCCAGAACCTTTTCCCCCTCTGAAAACGGAACAAGTTGCATTTTCTTTTTCGCGTGGTATACTGTTTACATCCCAAGGATCGGAGGATTTGTTATGAAACGTATGATCTCTCTTCTGCTTTCCCTGCTGATGCTGCTTGCGCTCTGCGCCTGCGGGGCGACGGAGGACGCGCCCGCTCCCGCCGCGACGGAGGCCGTCTCCCCCACGCCCGTGGCCGGGGACGAGGGCACGGCATCGGACGCGGATACCGTTGTGACCGATTACCCCGAGAACGCCGCTCCCGTGGAGCAGCCGAACCTCGACGCTGCGCCCACCGCCATCGACGACGATCAGATCGCCCTGCTTGAGCAGTTTTTGCAGATCGACTCGCTCGTGCACCCCGGCACGGCGGGTTCCTCGCTGAGACAGGCGTAGGTGAAGGGTGCGCCGCAGCGCAGGGCGTCCAGGCGTGAGGTGCGTCCGGCATCGCCCATACAGAAGGCTATCAGGGAGCCGGGGGCGGCATCTTTGTAGAGGGCGTGGACGGTGGTATTATCGGCCTCTGACGTGGCTGTAGTAACGATTTTTACCACTTCGCCCCCAAAGCTGCGGGCCCTTTCCACCAGAACCGCCCCCGCCACCGTAAAGGCGCTCATGCAGTCCATCGGCCGGGCGTAAACAGTTTTGAGCCGTGCGTTTTGAGCTTTGAGAAGAAACCGCGTCATCATGAACGATAAGTGAAGGATCTCATATAGCTGCGCGAAAAGCGGGCAAAAGCGAAATAAATAGGCGGCTTCGCATATAACAGCGAAGCCGCCCTTTGTTTTTATCCGGGGCTTGTGCCGCGCGGGATGGGCAATGCTCGTTTACACACCCGAGGTTCCGGCGCGTTCTCCTCAAAACCCAAAACTCACGGCTCAAAACTACCGCTTATTGCTCCTGCGCCAGATTTTCTGCTCTTCGGCGGCGCGGATCAGGTCTTCGCGGAAGGCGGGGTGCGCGAGGGAGATGACCGCCTCGGCGCGCTGCCAGGTGGGCAGGCCGGCGAGGTTCTTCGCGCCATACTCGGTCACGAGCCAAGGCGCGACGGCGCGCGGCGTTGTAATCACGTCCCCCGCCGTGAAGCGGGGCAGGACGTTTGAGCGCAGCCGCCCGCTCCTGTCCGTGAAGGTCGAGGCCGTGGCAAGAAAGGCCATCCCCTGCCCCGATCCGTAAGCGCCCTCCACAAAAT
>CAJOFI010000019.1:17195-23029 GCA_905233595.1 uncultured Oscillospiraceae bacterium
CGTCTCGGAACAGACCTGCCCGTAGAGGTCGAAGGCGACGCAGCCGTTGATGGACACGAAATGCTCAAACTGCCGGATCACCGCCGGGTCGTTGATATAGCGCATCGGCGCGGAGACGACGGCGAGGTTGTGATCCAGGAAATCATAGAGCTCCCGGGAGCCGTTGGCGATGCCGAAAACGCCCTTGCCCCGGTTGCGCTCCTTTCTGCGGTTCGTGATCTTGCCCGCGCGGTAGAGCTCGAGATAGCCGTCGCTCATGAGCTCGGTGTGCATGCCGAGCTCCTTCAGGTCCGACTCCGCGATGAGGCTTCCGAGCGCGTTCGGCATGCCGCCGATGCCGAGCTGCAGCGTGATGCCGTCGCGCAGGTAAGGGAAGACGTTCGCCGCGATCTGCCGATCCACCGCGCTCGGCGTGGGCTGCGCCGGGTGGACGAAGGGCTCGTCACACTCCACGATCGCGTCCACCCGGGAGACGTGGATACAGTCGCTCTCCAGCCCCGGCACCCAGGGCATATTCGGGTTTACCTCCACGATCACGCGCTCTGCCGCGTCGATCAGCTCCTGCTGGGCGCAGTTGGTGAGGCCGTAGCTGAAATAGCCGTGCCTGTCCATCGGCGCGACAGTCACCATCGCGACGTTCACCGGCGCGTAGCCGCGCGTGTAGTAGCTTCCGCAGTGGCGAAAGAGCATCGGCGAAAAGTACGCCCTGCCCGCGTCGATGTACCTGCGGTCAAGCCCCGAGCAGTGCCAGACGTGGTAGGTGAAGCTCTCCTGCTCAGGATCCTGCTCCACCACCTGCACCGGGCGCATGGAGATCGCGTGGCGCAGCTTCACGTCCCTCAGCTCCCCCCTGCGCGCCGCAAGCGCCCGATCCAGCGCGATTGGGAAGGCGCAGACCTGGCTGTAATCCACCCAGTCGCCCGACCGGACGAGCTTCACAGCCTCCTCGGGGCTGGTGAGCTTGCGCCTGTATTCTGCTTGTATATCCATCACAGTTCCTCTTCAGAGAATAACGAAAATGAATAATGAATCATTATGGTGTCGCTTCACGACGATTTGAATTCGTTCCCCGAAGGGGAACACCACAATTCTTCATTATTCATCATTCGCTCTTCATTCTTCACTGTCTTTATAGCCGATTCGGTCGAGCTCGCGCTGCTTGTCCCAGAGGAAGCTCATGCGCAGCTCCTCCCCCCTTCGGATGCGCCGGAAATTGGGGATGTGCCGCAGGAAGATCGGCACCGCCGGGATCAGCAGCACCGCCGCGCCCAGCCAGTAGCCCGAGGTCAGCCCGTAATACAGCGGCCAAATCAGCGACATGCTCACCGTGGCGACGGCGACGTAGCGCGTCACCAGCGCGATGCAGAGCGCGACGGCGAGCAGCAGCAGCAGGCTCCGCCAGTCGCAGGCGACGACCACGCCGCCGAGGCAGGCCAGCCCCTTGCCGCCGTGAAAGCGCAGCCAGATCGGGAACATATGCCCCAGGATGGCGGACACGCCCGCGAAAAAGCCCGCCAGGCGAAGCTGGGGGAACATCGCCGCGCAGAGCGACCAGGAGCCCGCGGCCTTCAAAATATCCAGCAACGCCACCACCAGCCCCGCAAGCTTGCCCACCAGGATCACCGTGTTGGACGCGCCCGCGTTGCCGGAGCCGGATTTGCGCACGTCGTAGCCACGCAGCTTGCCGATCACAAACGCAGGGCTGAGGCTGCCCAGCAGATAACCCGTCAGAACGCAGCACAGAACCTGCTGTACCATCTCGTTCACCCCGCTCCCTCCTCTATCAGTTCGTAGATTTTCGCCGCGACGCCGGCCTCTTCGTTCGATAGCGTCACACAGTCCGCCGCAGCCTTGACCTCCTCGGAGGCGTTCGCCATCGCGACGCCGAGCCCCGCCATGCGCAGCATTTCAATATCGTTGCTCCCGTCCCCGAAGGCGACGGAACGCTTCGGGTCGATCCCCAGCGCGGCGCAGAGCGCCATGAGCGCCTTGCCCTTCCCGGCGTGGATGCTGTTGACCTCGATGTTGTTTTTCACCGAGGTGGTCGCCACCAGCTCGGGAAACAGCCTCGGCAGCTCCAGCAGCGTGCGCTGGCGGATCGCCTCGTCCTCGGGCTTAAAGAACATCTGCAGCTTTTGAAGCCCCTCGCCGCGCTCCCGCAGCGTCTCCTTGAGATCGTCCACGGGCTTTCTGAGGCCGTAGAGCAGCTTGAGCACCTCCGGCTCCAGCGCGAAATAGGGCGGCGCCGCGTCAATCATCGCGCGCGTCATCCAGCCCTGCTCGTTCTGATAGCAGTCGTAGATCACTGGCAGCGTGTCCATATACGCGTAGCATCTGAGCGCCAGCTCCACCGGCACGTCCCCCCGGTAGAGGATTATATCCTCCCGGCTGTCGTACACCGCCGCGCCGTTGGAGAGAATATAATAGCGCAGGAAGGGCAGCGCCTTGAGCGCCTCCGGCACGCCCCGGTAGATGCGCCCCGAGGCCACCGCCGGGATCATCCCCCGCTCCGCCGCCGCCGCAAGCGCGCGCAGATTCTCGGGCGGGATGCTCTTGTCGTCGTTCAGGAGCGTACCGTCCAGGTCGAAGGCTATCATTTTATACCGTGCATTTTCCATAACCGTATTATGCCGCATTCAGGGGAATTTGGCAAGCATTCTTTTTCCGGAAAGCCGAAAAAATCACAGCAACGAGCCTTGATCGACCGGCCGCAGCGCCGAAGGCTTCATCGGCGGGATCGCAACGCCCGTTCCGCGGCACTCCCCCGGAGAAGAGTCGGGCGCGCTTGCCGCGTGGAGATCGTCCCCGCAGCCCGTTTTTTCCCCCTCGAATTCGTGAATGCTGCATAAAAAACCGCCTTGACAAAATTAAAATTTGTCATGCCCGCAAAAATTTCATTTCCCTCTTGCAATTCCCGGCAAAATCATGTATTATGGCATCACCGCATAGGTGTATACTTGTATACAATTAAGGAGGAACTCAACATGAAAAAGATTTTTGCTCTTCTGCTTGCGCTGAGCATGGTGTTCGCGCTCTGCGCCTGCGGCGGCAGCTCCGCCCCCGCAGCGACCGAGGCTCCCGCCGCCCCCGCGGACGACGCAGCCGCACCCGCCGACGACGCCGCACCCGCCCCTGTTTCCGCGAAGCTCACGATGGGCACCGGCGGTGAGGCCGGCACCTACTACGCCTTTGGCGGCGTGCTGGGCAGCTACATCGGCTCCAACACCGACGTGAGCATCAACGTCGTCTCTTCCGGCGGCAGCGCCGCGAACATCACCGGCATCGTCGTGGACGGCATCTACGACCTCGCCACCGTACAGTCTGACGTAATGACCTACGCCTACAACGGCACCAACTCCTTCACCGACAACAAGATGGACGCCTTCCGATCGTCACCTGCAACCCCGACATCAGCTCCGTTGCCGACCTCAAGGGCAAGAACGTCTGCGTGGGCGACGTTGGCTCCGGCACCTACTTCAACACCGTTGACATTCTCGCCGCTTACGACATGACGCTCGACGACATCACCCCCGTCTACCAGTCCTTCGGCGACTCCACCGAGAGCCTCAAGGACGGCAAGATCGACGCCGCCCTCATCACCGCAGGCGCCCCCACTACCGCCGTTGTCGATCTCGCGACCTCCAACAGCGTCTACCTCGTCTCCATCGACGAAGAGCACATGGCAAAGCTCCTGGCCGACTGCCCCTGGTACGCTTCCTACACCATCCCCGCCGGCACCTACAGCGGCTTTGATTCCGACGCCGTCACCGTGACCGTGAAGGCCACGCTGGTCTGCCGCGCCGACCTCGCCGACGACGTGGCCTACGCCATCGTCTCCACGATCTACAACAACGCCGACGCCATCACCGCGCTGCACGCGAAGGGCGCTGAGCTGAGCCTCGACTTCGCCACCGACGGCATCGCCGTTCCCTTTGCCAAGGGCGCCGCTCAGTTCTACGCCGAGAACGGCATCACCGTCGCGACTGTTGACTGATTTCGGCAGCTTTTAAGCGCGGAGTGCCGTGATTGACGGCGCTCCGCGTTTCTTATTTTAGAATCTCGGAGGGATCACCATGAACGAAAAGAAGAAAAAGAAGCTCAGTCCTGCTGACGAGCACGAATTCGACCAGGCGGCGATGGACGAGGTCATGAAGAAGTATGACCGCGAATCCAACACCCGCGTCTGGGAGGGCTGGCAGAAGTGGGTGGTCTACGCGATCATGGCGGTGTTCTCCCTGTTCGTGATCTACGTCACGCTCTTCGCCACCTGGCTCGACCTGATCCGCTATCCGTCCTTTGTGGGCGGCATCCTGCTGGTGGGCTATCTCAACTACCCGATCCGAAAGAGCGTGCAGAAGGTCAACCACATCCCCTGGTACGACTGGATCATCATGCTCGCGGGCGTGGCGGCCTTCTTCTACGTGGTCGTGAACGCCAAGGATCTGACCGTCCGCCTCGGTATGTCGCAGATCCGCCCCTATGAGGTCTGGATCGGCGTGGTGGGCATTCTCTCCGTGCTGGAGCTGTGCCGCCGCGCGGTGGGCATCCCCATCCTCTGCGTCGCGAGCGTGTTCATGGGCTACGCGCTCTACTACTACGCCTTCGTCAAGCACCTCACCGCCTACAACACCGTGCGTAACGTCGCGGTCTCGCTGTTTTACAAGGTGCAGGGCGGCGGCATCCTCGGCACCCCGATCCAGGTCTGCGCAAAGTTCATCCTGGTCTTCATCATCTTCGGCGCGTTTCTGGAGCGCACCGGCATCGCCCAGTTTTTCATCGACCTTGCAAACTCCCTCGTCGGGCGCTTCTCCGGCGGCCCGGCGAAGGTCGCGGTCATCTCCTCCGCGCTCTGCGGCATGGTGTCCGGCTCCTCGGTCGGCAACACCGTGACCACCGGCTCGGTCACCATCCCCATGATGAAGAAGACCGGCTACAAGGGCGAGTTTGCGGGCGCGGTCGAAGCCGCGGCCTCCACCGGCGGGCAGATCATGCCGCCCATCATGGGCGCGGCGGCCTTCCTGATGGCGGAATACGTGGGCGTGCCCTACTCGAACATCATCGTGCGCGCGATCCTGCCTGCGGTGCTGTACTTCACGGGCATCTTCATCGCCGTGCATCTCGAGGCCAAGAAGCTGGGGCTCAAGGGCATCGACCCCGAGCTGCTGCCCGTGTTCACAAAGCTCATCGGGCGCAGCTACCTGCTTTTGCCGCTCGTGATCCTCGTCTACCTCGTCTCCTCGGGCAGCAACACCATGGCCTTCGCCGCCTCCATCGCGATCCTCTTCGCCGTGCAGGTCTCAAACGCCCACAAAGATCCGGTTTTCAGCGTCATCGGCATCGCGGCGCTGCTCATGTACCTGTTTGTGAGCCTCCCCACCTTCCTCGAGCTGCCGCTGCTGCTCGTTGCCATTGTGAGCGCGGCCATCGCCATGTTCCGCAAGGACGCCGTGATGACCCCCGCCGTCTTCTTTGACGCGCTGGCAAACGGCGCGAAGAGCGCCATCTCCGTGGGCGCGGCCTGCGGCGTGGCGGGCATCATCGGCGGCTGCATCACCGTGACCGGCCTTGCCTCTCAGATCATCACCGCCATCATCACCCTGTCCCATGGCTCCGTGTTCATCGCGCTGTTTTTCACCATGCTGTGCTGCATCGTCCTCGGCATGGGCGTGCCCACCACGGCGAACTACTGCATCATGGCCTCCACCTGCGCGCCGATCCTGATCCAGCTCGGCATCCCCACCATGGCGGCGCACTTCTTCGTGTTCTACTTCGGCATCGTGGCGGACATCACCCCGCCCGTGGCGCTCGCGGCCTACGCCGGCTCCGCCATCGCC
>CAJOFI010000020.1 GCA_905233595.1 uncultured Oscillospiraceae bacterium
CCGGGGCTTCGGTCTATTCGGCGAGCAAGCTCGGCGCGGAGGAGTTTCCGCAGTATGACGTGAACCTGCGCTCGGCGGTGTCCATCGCCCGGCGCATGCAGGACCCGCTGGCGGAGCTTGTGAAGATCGAGCCGAAGGCCATCGGCGTCGGCCAGTACCAGCACGACATGCCCGAGAAGGAGCTGGATCGCGCCCTCGACGCCGTGGTGGAGGACTGCGTGAACGCGGTGGGCGTGGACGTGAACACGGCCTCGCCCTCGCTGCTGCGCCGCGTCTCCGGTCTGACCGCCGCGACGGCGAAGAACATCGTGCTCTACCGCGAGGAAAACGGCGCTTTTCTCAGCCGCAGCCAGCTCCGGAAGGTGCCGAAGCTCGGCCCCAAGGCCTTTCAGCAGGCGGCGGGCTTCCTGCGCGTGCCGGAGAGCCGGAATGTGCTGGATAACACGGCGGTGCACCCGGAGTCCTACGAGGCGGCAAAGAAGCTGCTCGCGCTGCTGAACTATACCGAGGCGGATCTGAAAGCCGGAAGGCTTACCGATCTGCCCGCAAGGCTCAAGGCCTACGGCGCTTCAAAGGCGGCGGCGGAGCTCGAGATCGGGCTTCCCACCCTGCGGGACGTGGCGGCGGAGCTGCAAAAGCCCGGGCGCGACATCCGCGACTCGCTGCCCAAGCCCATCCTGCGCACAGACGTGCTCTCCGTGAGCGACTTAAAGCCCGGCATGGTCATGAGCGGCACTGTCCGCAACGTCATCGACTTCGGCGCCTTCGTGGACATCGGCGTGCACCAGGACGGGCTTGTCCATGTATCGGAGATCAGCGAGCGCCGCGTCCGGCACCCCTCGGAGGTGCTCTCCGTGGGGGACGTGGTCAAGGTCAAGGTGCTCGACGTGGACGAGAAAAAGAAACGGATCAGCCTTTCCATCAAACAGGCGAAAGAATAACAGGAGGAAGAAGCAATGCCCTGCACGACCGTGCTGGTCGGAAAAAAGGCCAGCAACGACAATTCTACCATGATCGCCCGTACCGACGACGGGCACTTTGACGTCAAGAAGCTCATCGTCGTAGAGCCGAAGGATCAGCCGAAGCACTACAAGAGCGTGATCTCCCACTGCGAGGTGGCGCTGCCCGACGACCCGATGCGCTACACCGCCTGCCCCAGCGTAGACCCCGCGCACGGCATCTGGGCGGCGACCGGCATCAACGCGGCGAACGTCGGCATGACCGCGACCGAGACCATCACCTCCAACCCCCGCGTCCTCGCGGCGGACCCGCTGGTCGTCTACCGGGAGGCGAAGAGCCGCCGGGAGAAGGACGAGATCGGCGGCCTCGGCGAGGAGGATTTCGTCGTGCTCGTGCTGCCCTATATCCGCTCTGCCCGCGAGGGCGTGGAGCGCCTCGGCGCACTTTTGGAGCGGTACGGCACCTATGAGTCCAACGGCATCGCCTTCAACGATGAAAACGAGGTCTGGTGGATGGAGACCATCGGCGGTCACCACTGGATGGCGCGCAGGGTGCCGGAGGATCGCGTGGTCATCAACCCCAACCAGTTCGGCATGGACGGCTTCGATCTCTCCGACGCCTTCGGCGAGAAGCGGGAGAGCCTGTGCTCGGCCGACCTCAGGGAGTTCATCGCGGAAAACCACCTTGACCTCAACCAAAACGGCGCCTTCGACCCCCGCGCGGTGTTCGGCTCCCGCCGGGACATGGACCACGTCTACAACACGCCCCGCGCCTGGTTCATGGCGCGCTATCTTCTGCCCACCCGTTACCGCTGGGACGGCGAGAACGCCGACTTCACGCCCGAGAGCGACAACATCCCCTGGTCGATGGTGCCCGAGCGCAAGGTCAGCGTGGAGGACGTGAAGTATCTGCTCTCCTCCCACTACCAGGGAACGCCCTTTAACCCTTACATGGCCGAGGACACCGGCAAGCGCGGCAAGTACCGCTCCATCGGCATCAACCGCACCGGCGTGACCTCCGTCTGCCAGATCAGAAGCGACGCGCCCGAAAAGCTCAAGGGGCTTGAGTGGATCTGCTTCGGCTCCACCACCTTTGACGCGCTGCTGCCCGTCTATCCCTGCGTGCCCAAGATGCCGAAGTATTTAAGCGAGGTAACGCTGGACGCCTCCACCGAGAACTTCTACTGGGCAAGCCGCCTCATCGGCGCGCTGGCCGACGCAAGCTACGCCGCGAGCATCCAGAACATCGAGCGCTACCAGCTCGCCGTTATGACGAGGGGCAGGCAGCTCGTGCGGGAGTACGACCGTAAATTCGCCGGGACCGGGGACGAAAAGCTGCTGCTGGAGGCAAACGAAAAGCTTGCCGCGATGGCGAAGGAGGAGAGCACCAAAACGCTCAACAAGGTGCTGCAGAGCGCAAGCGAGAGAATGAAGAACGGCTTCAAGCTTGCCGACAATTAGTTTTTAGAACTGAAAAAACTGCGGCAGTGAAAACTTCGTTTTCACTGCCACAGTTTTTTTACATCTGGAGCACGACCTCCCAGCCCTCGGCGGCGGGGTGGCTGAAGACAAATTGCGCGTAGTTATTCAGAATGCTCAGGTTCAGCTCGTCCAGATAGGGCTTTTCCAGCGGGTCACCCGCAAGACCGGGGAAGCGCAGGATCATCGTGTGGGCGCTGCTGGTCTCGCTGCACAGCAGGCGCAGCTCAGCGTGCTTCGCACCGGCATGGAACACCGGGTACAAAAGCTCGTCCCCGACGGCGGAGATCAGACGGTTCTGACGTTCGCTGCTCTCATAGCGCCGCAGGAAATGCTTGAGCTCACTGGCCATGGCGTAGAGGTCGAGACAGTCGGCGCGCAGCTCGGTCTCGAACATGCGCGAACGGTACAGGAAACGCTGGGTCAAAACCCCCTTCGGGTGATCGAACAGCTCCTCGGGCTTGCCCTGCTCGTAGATGCCCCTCTCCGCGAGAAACAGCACCCTGGTGCCGACGTTCCGGGCAAAGCGCATCTCGTGGGTGACGAGCACGCTCGTCATGCCGCTCTCCACGAGGTCACGGATGACGGACTCCACCTCATCGACCATGGTGGGGTCGAGGGCGCTGGTGGGCTCGTCGAAGAGGATGAGCTCCGGGTGCATGGCGAGCGTCCTCGCGATGGCGACGCGCTGCTTCTGCCCACCGGAGAGCGCCGAGGGCATGCTGTTCTCGCGCCCGGCCATGCCCACCTTCTGCAAAAGGACGCGCGCCTCGGCTACGGCGTCCGTGCGGTTCATGCCCAGCACCTTCATCGGCGCGAGGATGATGTTCTCCAGCACGCTCAGATGGGAGAAGAGGTTAAAGTGCTGGTAGACCATGCCCATCTTCCGGCGGATGGCATCCACGTCCGCCTTCTTGTCGAGAATGTTCTGCCCGTCGATCCAGATCTCGCCGGATTCCGGCACGATGAGACGGTTGATGCAGCGCAGCAGCGTGCTCTTGCCGCAGCCGGAGCCGCCAATGATGACCACGGACTCGCCCTTCTCAATGTCGAGGTTGAGATTTTCCAGGATGGGGCCGGTGCCAAAATCCTTCGTAAGGTTCCGAATGGAGATCATGCGGTATAGCCTCCCTTCTTCCGACTGGCTCTGAGCGCGCGGAAAAACAGCTTTACGAGCGCGCCGATGATAAAGTACAGGATCGTGACCGCGATGAGACCGAAGAAGGCGTCCATGGAACGGCTGGCGACGATGGACGCGGCGCGGGTCAGATCGACGATGGCGAGGTAGCCGACCACCGAGGTCTCCTGCAGGGTGGCGACGAACTGGTTCTGGTACAGGGGCAGCGCGGCGGCAACGGTCTGCGGCAGGGCGATGTAGCGGAAGGCCTGCCAGCGGCTCATGCCGAGCGTGCGCGCGGCCTCAAGCTCCCCCTCGGCCACGGTGTTCAGCGCGGTGTCGAAGATCTCCGAGAGGTAGGAGCCCGCCTTCAGCGTAAGCCCCACGATGACGACCCAGATGACGGGCAGGGCGCTGCGCCCGAAGATGACGTACACCAGCATCATCAGCAGCACCATGGTGGGCATTTCCATGAACAGGGCGCGAAGAAGCTGCGCGCCCTTGCGGAACGCGGCGTTTTTGGAGCGCGCCGCGGCGCACAGCAGCACGCCGAAGGCCGTCCCGAGAAGAAAGCTTGCGAAGGTCAGCAGCAGCGTCGCCCGCAGACCCTCGAGAAAGAAGAGGTAGCGATCCTGAAAAATAAAGTTGACGTAGACGTTCTCCCACAATGCCTGCATTGCACGGCCTCCTTATTCGATCTCGTCCATCTCGGCGGAAATGTCGCGCTGGGTCTTCTGCACAAAGTACAGGGGCACCTGGTCCATGTTGTCGCTGACAAACAGACCGGCGGTTTCGACCTCTTCGGCGTACACGTCGCTCAGATAGCCCGCCTGTATGTCGTACAGCCCGCTCATCAGCCCCATGAACCCGTCCTCGTAAGTGGAGACGATGAACTCCAGACGGTAGTTCCGGGCGTTTGCAAAGTGCTTGAGCGCTTCCAGGTCATAGCCCTTGGGCTCGATATCTCCGGGATCACGGAAGGAGCGGGGGAAGCCGTCTGCGAGGATGGTCACCCGCAGGACAGGCCCTGACCCGGTGAGGGGGATCTCCGGCCCGACGTAGTTCAGCCCGTCAAAGGCGGCCTCACGCGCGAGGAGATCGCGATACTCGTCCGTCGTCCTGTACGCAGCAAGAAAGGTGTTGAAATCGTCCTTGAGCGCCTCGTTTGCGCTGCTGAAGTACAGCAGGTAGCCCGTCTCCCCGAAGGCGGGCTCTATGCAGACAAGCCCTTTGCTGTTGGCGGACACCGCCCTCCAGGTAAACGCGTCCATCGCGAGGGCGTCGAGCTTGTCGTAATTGAGCGCCATGAGCTGGTCGGCTATGCTGTCGTAGCGAAAGAGCTGCAGATCGTTCCGGCCGGAGAGCGCGTAATCCGTTTCCCAGGAGAGGTTCACGCCTACCCGACGACCCTGCAGGTCGCTGACGTCTGTGATGGGATCGTATTCCCATTGCTCTGCGCAGGCTGCCAGCAGAAAGCAGAGAAGCCCCAGCAGCATTCCCAGCCCCGCGCCGCGCCAGGGACGTCTTCTGTGACCGAAGATGCCTCTGTATCGCATCGTTTGTACCTCCGATAAATATAACTTGTGCAATCTGACTTGCCTTTTTCACCTGTAGCTTCGTTGTCAAATCTTGAAATACACAAAGTATTCCTGCGCTTTTCCGCCTCGCTACAGGCGAAAAATCCTACGTCATCTTTGCACAATTTTATTTCTGCACAGTTCCTTATTTTGGCGTTCGCCGCAAAGTGAGGACTTCATCCGCTGCATACCGATATGGGCTTGCTGCGAATGGCCCCCACTGAGGGGGAAGCATACGGCCAAGCCCTCGCTTTGCGGCGAATTCAGTTCCTGCACGGCAAAGAACAGGAAAGAAAAAGATTTTGGGGACGTGTCGTTCACATCCCCGAAATTCAGCAATAGTATTCCCGATACCACGCGGCGAAGCGACGCAGACCCACGGAGATCGGGATCTGCGGGCGGAAGCCGTAGTCGCGCTCAAGCGCCTCGCTGTCGGCGTAGGTCACGGGAACGTCGCCGGGCTGCATGCCCACGAGCTCGCGGTGCGCCTCAAAATCGTAATCTGGGGGGAGAACGCCCTGCTCCAGCAGCGCCGTCTGCAACGTGGAGACGAAGTCGAGCAGATTTTCCGGCTGGCCGCCGCCGATGTTGTACACCGCGTAGGGCGGCAGGGGCAGCCCGTCCTCACCGGGGCGCTTCTCCGGCGCGCCCTTCATCACGCGCAGGATGCCCTCCACGATGTCGTCGATGTAGGTGAAGTCCCTCCGGCAGTTGCCGTAGTTGAAGATCTGGATCGTCCCGCCCGCGACAAGGCGCTTCGTTGCGCTGTAATAGAACATATCCGGCCTTCCGGCGGGGCCGTAGACCGTGAAGAAGCGCAGCCCCGTGGAGGGGATGTTGTAGAGCTTGGCGTAGCTATGCGCGAGAAGCTCATCGCTCTTCTTCGTCGCGGCGTAGAGGCTGACCGGGTGATCCACCATGTCGTCCACGGAGAAGGGCACCTTCTTGTTCCCTCCGTAGACGCTGCTCGAGGAGGCGTAAACCAGATGCTCTACCGGGTAGCGGCGGCAGGCCTCGAGAACGTTATAAAAGCCGATGATGTTCGACTCAATATAGGCGTCAGGGTGCTCGATGCTGTAGCGCACGCCCGCCTGCGCCGCGAGGTTCACGACGACGGCGGGGCGGTAGCGCTCGAAGACCGCGTTGAGCTGCGCCTTGTCCGCGAGGTTCCCGCGGATGAAGACGTGTTCCGCCTTCGCGCCCGACGCCGCCTTTTCGATCTCGCCGAGACGCCACTCCTTGAGCGAGACCTCGTAATAATCGTTCATGCTGTCGTAGCTGATGACCGTCCCGCCGGAAAGCTCGGCGAGAAGGCGCTTTACCAGATACGCCCCGATAAAACCGGGAGAGCCCGTGACGAGGATGCATTTTCCGTTGAGTTCGACAGGAACTTTGTTCATGCTCTTCTCCTTTCGGCGCCGCCTGCGGCAACCGTGGGATTACTGCATACGCTCCAGGTGCTTGTTGAGGATCACCCGGATGGCCTCAAGCGTCTCGGGCGAGATGTTCTTATCCTCGAGCATCGCGGCAAACAGAATGGGGTAGAAGCTCTCTCCGAGGGGGAGGAAAATGTTTTCAAGGTAGTACTCGCCGAGGCTGATGGACGGCGCGTAGAGCCGACCCCACACCTTGCCGCTGCGCACGAAGCCGTCGCCATGGATGGCCTCTTTGTTCAGCATGCCGTTGAGCAGGATGTGGATGGAATTGTCCTTCCAGGTTTTATCCTCAGAAAGCTCAAGAATCTCAGCCCGGGAGAGGGGTCTGCCCGCCTTCCAGAGGACGTTCATTATTTCAAGTTCGCTTCTTGTGAGTTTCATAGCTTCTCCTTGACAGTCGGTATTCGGTCGGCTGTTTGCCGATCACGTGTAAATTATACTATATTACAAATCGAGAAAAAAATCAACTGTTATTCTGCATTTTATAAAAATATAACATATGAAAACACCGCCTTCATCTTGAAAAACGGCGCCGCGGCCGGTATAATGAAGAAAAAAGAGAAGGAGTCAGACCATGCAGAGCTTTGATTTCACCTGGACGCGGCAGCCGCGGGCTTACAGCGTGGAGGAAGACAGGATCGCGATCACCACCGAGCCGCACACCGATCTCTGGCAGCGCACCTATTACCATTTCCGCAACGACAACGCCCCGGTCCTGCAGATGGAGACGGAGGAGAAGTACTTCTCCTTCATCGTGAAGACGGATTTCAGCGGCGCGCACCGGCGCTTCGACCAGTGCGGCATCGTGATGTACCTCGACAGCGATAACTGGCTCAAGGCCTCGGTGGAGTATGAAAACGAGCGCTTTCAGCACCTGGGCTCCGTGGTCACGAACCACGGCTATTCCGACTGGGCGACCACGGTCATTCCGGCGGGCGTGAAGACCATGTGGTACCGCTTCAGCCGCCGGGAGGACGATTACTGCGTCGAGTGCTCCGCCGACGGCGAGGCTTTTTCGCAGATGCGCGTCTGCCATATGCGCGAGGGCGCGGGGAAGATCCGCTTCGGCGTCTACGCCTGCAGCCCGGAGGACTCGAGCTTCACGGCGGTGTTTACCGATCTGCGCCTCACGGACTGCGCCTGGAAGGCGCACGACGGGCAGCAGCCGGACGCGGATGCGTGAACGGAGGCCGGGATGAACATTCAGATCTGGGGCAAATCGAAGTGCTTCGACACGAAGAAGGCCGAGCGCTATTTTAAGGAGCGCCGCATCAAATACCAGTACATCGACCTTGTGAAATACGGCATCAGCAGGGGAGAGCTGACGAGCGTCAAGAACGCCGTCGGGCTCGAGAAGCTCCCCGACCCGAAGGATCGGGACTACCCGCTTTTCCAGTACCTCGCCGGGAATGACGCAAAGCTCGAAAAGCTTCTGGAGGTGCCGGAGATGCTGCGCACGCCGATCGTCCGCAACGGGAAAAAGGCCACCGTCGGCTATTGCCCGGAGGTCTGGAAGGACTGGGAGTAGCCCCCTGTTCCGGGGGGGTAGTTTTCAGAGAGCGCGGATTCTTGATCGTGCGGGAATTTCAAATTTGTGCTTGAAAACGAAAAAACAGAGGCTTTGAAAAACGAAGTTTTTCAAAGCCTCTGCTTTATATGAAAGGGACTAGGGACCTGTTCCGAAATAAGGAACTGTCACGAAATAATCTGTGCAATCTGGCTTGCCTTTTTCGCCTGTAGCTGCGTTGTCAAAGCTTGCAATACACAAAGTAT
>CAJOFI010000021.1 GCA_905233595.1 uncultured Oscillospiraceae bacterium
CGGCAACCATCTTGCCGTTCTCGTCCAGAATGACCGCCTTGGTATAGGTGGAACCAACGTCACAACCGCCAAAATATTTCATGAAAAATTTTCCTCCGTATCTTAATTTAGTGAATAGTGAAGAGAGAATCGTGAACAGTTATGGTGTTCCCTTCGGGAACTGATTATAATCGTCGCGAAGCGACGCCTTAACTTTTCCCTTTTCACGATCCTCTTTTCACTGTAATATCGCCAAAGGCGAAATTACATGCAGACCTCGTCCTCGAACTCGACCAGGGACGGGTCGACCGGCTCGGCGTGCTTGACCGTGCGCATGTACTCGTTGACCTTGTCGCGCATGGTGCGGCGGGAGACGGTGCGCGGGTCCATCAGATCGTGCTCGACCCAGATGAGGTCGTAGCCGCGCTGACGCCCCTGCTCGTCCAGCAGGCCCTGCACCGTGGCCATGTTCTTGCAGGCCACGTTCTGGTACATGATGACCAGCGGCGCGTTCCAGGCCTCGACCTGGCGCCAGCACTCGTCCACGACGTTCTGGTAGCCGCCGTTGGTGTGGCGGCGCATGACCATGCGCTCGTACAGACGCGCGAGGTCGCGCAGCGCCTCTTCCTTGTCCTCGGTCTCGAGGTGCTTGGTGAAGTTGAGGGACTCCATCTCGACCAGGATGTCGATGCCCCAGCAGTTGGCCAGCCAGTTGGAGAAGTTGGCGTAGTAATGCGCCGGGCAGGACCAGACGATGCCGCGGTAGCGCATCTTGCGCTCGGGCCACGCGGTCTCGCCGTTCTCATAGGCCTTGAGCAGCATCTTGTTGACCTTCTGCATGGAGGGCAGGACGCGCGGGTCGATGCCGCCGTCCATCTCGTAGTTCCACTTGCGGAACAGCTCATAGCTCGGCCCGATGAACTGCGGGCGGGCGGACTTGTTGATCTCCCACTTCTGCAGCTCAAGGTCGGTCTCCTGGTTGAAGCGCTTCATCGCGGCGAAGTAAGCGTCCCAGCTCCACTTCGCGCCGGTCGCGTCCTCGATGGCCTTGATGCAGGCCTTGATATCCTCGGCGGCCATCTGCACGGTGTTCTCATCGTCCAGGTAGCGGACGGGGAAGCAGAGATGGAACACGGGGATATGCGGGAAGCGGCGGGCAAAATAGGAGGAGGCCATGGTGGAGCCGTCGCAGGGCATGGAGGAGGAGACGAAGAGAGAGCCCATGTCGGGCAGCGCGTCGATGACCAGCGCGCCGCACTCGGAGGAGGGCACCGGGCAGGTATCGGAGGGCAGGCCGTAGCTCTCGACCGCGTCGATGTAGGGGATGCAGACGAGCTGGTCGATCTCGGAGACCAGGAACATCGGCAGAAGCTGGTGCGGGATCGCGAGCAGGTCGGGGAAGCCCGCAGCGATCTGACCCATGGTCATCTCGTCGAAGGTGAAGAGCTTCTTGTTGAGCTCGTTGGAGTTGCCGTTCTTGCGGTCGGCCTTGGACAGGAAGACCAGGTTCTCGGCAACGTAGCGGAAGATCTGATAGGTGACCTCATGGCTCATGCGCAGGTTGGAGCCGCGCAGACCCATGATGTTCTTATCCATAAAGCCGTGGCAGCAGAAGTAGGAGATCATCCAGCGGTACCACAGCGCGCTGTTCATGGCGGGGATCAGATCGCGCGAGAAGGTCATGAGGAGCATGCCCCACATACGCGCCCACTCCCAGAAATCGTAGGCGGTGTCCTTGACGCCGCGCCACTCACGGCGCACCGTCGCCATCGCGCCCTTGCGGTAGAGGCGGCCGAGGCTGCGCTCGCCGTTGACGACGCGATCCCACTTTTCGGCGTTGTCGAGCGCCATGAAGTCCTTATACTCGCCCTTGATGCGCTCGCCATCGGCCTTGAGCGTATCCACGACGCCCTTGCCGAAGTCGGCCCAATCGGTCTCCTTGAGCATCTCGCCGAAGATGCCGACGACCTCCATCAGGTTTTCGCCCTGTTTTTTCCAGTCAATGTTATCCTTCGCTTTCCAGAAGCTCGGATTCGGGTACTGAACCTTGGCCATTATGCTTTACCCCCTTCTTTATGAATACGCTTGATCTCCAGGGACTCCACAAAGGCCTGCACACGGGTACGCAGCTGGCCGGAGTTGCCGTTGTTGTACAGTCGGTCGATGGAGAGGACGGGCCAGCCGTACTCATCGTGCATGATGTGGCTGACCAGAGCGCGCTCGAAGCCCCAGTAATCGCAGTACTTCATCTGCTCGTAGATGATGCCCTCGGCGCCAAACTCCTTGGCGAGCCTGTCCGCCGTCTCGCGGCGCTGCAGCACCTTCTCGTCGGCGATGTAGCGGGCGCACTCGGAGACCTCCATGTAATGGCGGCAGATCTGCGGCAGGGCGGGCTCATCGTCCTTGAGCTCAATGACCTCGCGCCCCGGCGTGGAGCCGAAGCAGTAGCGGTCGGACACGACCAGCGCGCCCACGTCCTCGATGAGCTTGGTGAGCTTGGGATCGTCGATCTCGGAGCCGACGATGGCCACTCTCGCGCGGAAAGCGGGCTTTACGTCCGGCTCGCGGGTCTTGAGCTCCTCCAGCGTCTCCTGCAGGTAGGGCAGGATCAGCTTCGTGGGGCAGACGTAGCTCACAAGGTTGAGGATGTGGAACTCATAGCCGGTGATGACCGGGTTCTCGGCCTTGCGCATCTCGCGGATCTCGGTGATGATTTTGCACATCTCGTTGTGCTCCGCGACGGCGGCGCGGATGGCCTCGTCCGACACGTCGGCGTCGAACTTCTCGTGGAGCTGGTCAAGCACGTGCACCTGCATCTGGCGGACGTAGCCCTCCACGGTGTAGTCCGTAATCTTGAAGGGCATATCGCAGTGGGTGACGAAGAAGTTGGGCTTCTCGTTGACGTTCAGGATCTCAAAGTGCTCCATGGAGCGGTTCATCATCGAGCAGGCGTCCACGCCGATGAGCGCGTCGAGATAGCGGTAGCCGCCCTCGATCGCGCGTTCGAGCAGGGCGCGGGCGTACTCGCAGGTGTAGTTGGACATGTAGTAGGTCGCGATGTCGATGGAACCGGTGTTGGGGGCGCGGAGCCTGGTCGAAAAACAGTTGTCAACGTTGAGCAGGACCTCGGGGATATGGAAGCAGGTATAGCCGAGACATACGCCGCCCTCGGCCTTGGCCTTTTCCACCAGCTCATTGTCAGCATTCTCAAGCAGGCTCTCAAAGTAGATCAGATGCTTAAGATCTTTCAAATGTTACACCTCTTCTTTCACAGTATGTCTATTTTCCGGAGTGCTTCCTCCACTCCCTTGAGCATTACGGAATCCGCAGGCAGCTCCATCACGCTCTTGCCGCGAATGTCGTTGGCGGCGAAGGTCTCGTCTGCGGGGATGGCCGTGAGCACCTCCACGGGGCACTCCATGAGCGCCACCAGCTCGGGATTGGTGACACGGTTGATGATCGCGCCGATGCGGTCGTAGGAGATCAGCTCGTCCGCGACGCCCTTGATGGTCGTGATGACCTGCACGCCCTTCTTGCTCTGGTCGGTGATGAGCAGCAGGTGGCTCACCCGCTCCATCACGCGGCGCTGGATCTGCTCGATCCCGGCCTCGCCGTCGATGACGACGTAGTCAAAGCTGTTCGCGAGGATGCCGATGACCTCCTTGAGATAGGAGTTGACCTTGCAGTAGCAGCCGGAGCTCTCCGGCCTGCCGATGGCGAGAAAGGCGAAGCCCGGCATCTCCACCAGCGCGTCAAAGATGCGAAAACGCGCCTCGCTGAGAAGCTCCAGCGCTTCCTTCGTCTCCCCGTTCTCGACGCTGTCCACGATGCTCATGCGGATATCGTCCAGCGTCAGCTTCACGTCCACGCCAAGCGCCACGGAAAGGCCGACCGCGGGATCGGCGTCGATCGCGAGGATCTTCTTGTCCGGGTAAGTCTCCGCCAGCCTGCGCACGATGCACGCGCAGATCGAGGTCTTGCCGACGCCGCCCTTGCCGGCCACGGTTATGATCCTGGCTTTTTTGTCCATTTGCATTCCCCCTCGGGTCTGAAAAATCTTGCTGAAAGTGCACAACCTTTCCATCATGCATTATCGTTTTCATTTTAACACAGCCCCGGAAAATATGCAAGATAAACACTGTAATTTTACCTTGTCCACGCTTTTTGGTGCAAAACGCCAATATATTTCAGACGAGCGTGTCTGCGATGTTTAGACAGTGGGCAGTAACTGTAAAAAATACGGATGTGAAAAAGCCTTCTTCACATCCGCTGCGTTTTCAGTATACGGTTTTCAGAAAAGAAAAGGAAAATCGTCCGACGATCATCTGCTCTGAAAACTGAAATCTGGGCTTTGAAAAAACTTCGTTTTTTCCAAGCCCAGGATTTCCTAATCCTCCAGCAATCGCCGCAAGGCGGCGCGCTTCTCCGCATCTATGTGGTAGACCGCGAGATACGCCTTCGCAAGCGCGACAGGATCCGGAACGGATTGGGTGGAGTCCAGTGTTCCCACATGGTACTCCTCGCAGCTGAACGCCGCTTCATAGACGCGCCCACAGGTTTTCCCGCATTTGACAAAGCCCGCCTCCTGAATCGCCCCCTTCTTCAGCATGCTGTTGAGCAGGATGTGAACGGAGCTGTCCATCCAGGATTTATCGGCCGACAGATTCAGGATTTCCCCCCGGGAGAGGGGTCTGTTTTCCCTCCACAGTACGTCCATGATTTCGATTTCATTTTTCGTCAGGTACATACGCCGTCCCCTTTCTCGGGAGCAGAAGCAAACTGCTCAAAAACACTGACTCCATTTTCCAGTTTGGCATATTTTAACACAATTCACGCGAGTTGACAATATGGCAAAGTTACCCAAATTTTGCCATTTCTTTCTGTCCTTCTGCCTATATCGCTGGCAATATTTCCCTTATTTGGAGCTTTTGGCAGCTTGTCCGGATCCCCCTCTTGATTTTTCCCGGAACTTTGCTATAATTGCATTGTAATCAATTGATTTCAGAAAGGAAGCTGTTTATGCACTTCACGAAAGAGACCACCATGGGCCAGATGCTCGAATACGATATGGGGATCGCCTACGTGCTGATGCAGTGCGGGATGCACTGTGTCGGCTGCCCGTCCTCCATCGGCGAGAGCCTGGAGGAAGCCTGCATCGTCCACGGTCTGGACGTTAACGCCGTCATGGCGCAGATCGAGGATTATCTGGCCAGCCGCCCCGCCGAGGGCTGAGTGGAACACGAAGGGGATGTGAATAATCACATCCCCTTCGTAGTTTTGAGTTTTGAGTTTTCAGTTTTGAGGAGTATGCGCTATGAAGCTGCTTTATGCCGAGGATGAGGCGGCCATGTCCGAGGCCGTGACGGACATCCTCAACTATCACAAATACAGCGTGGACACAGTGGACAACGGGCGCGACGCGCTCGACTACGCGCGAAATGAGCGCTACGACGGCATCATCCTGGACGTGATGATGCCCCGGCTGAGCGGCCTCGAGGTGCTGCGCCAGCTCCGCGCGGAGGGGAACAACACGCCCGTGCTGCTGCTGACCGCGAAGGCCGAGGTGGAAGACCGCATCGAGGGGCTCGACCTCGGCGCGGACGACTATCTGCCCAAGCCCTTCGCCATGGGCGAGCTGCTGGCGCGGGTGCGGGCGATGCTGCGCCGCCGGGAGGAGTTCACGCCAAACGTCCTCAAAGTGGGGGACATCTCGCTCAATCAGCAGAGCGCGGAAGTCACTTGTGGGGAAAAGAGCGCGATTTTGCCCAAAACTGAGTATAAGCTGCTGGAGCTGCTGATGCTCAACCGGGGCATCTGCCTCTCCACGGAGGATATACTCGTGAAGGTCTGGGGCTACGAGACCGAGAGCGATCTCGGCATCGTGTGGGTGACGCTCTCGGCGCTGCGCAAGCGCCTTGCCGCCCTCGGCTCCACGGTGCAGATCAAGGCGCGGCGCGGCGTGGGCTATCTGCTGACGGAGGGGGACGGCGCATGATCCGGACCCTGCAAAGAAAATTCACCGTCACGGCGATGATCGCCGTCACGGTGCTGCTGGCGCTGCTGCTGGGGGCGATCAACGCGGTCAACGCCGTTTCCCAGCTCACGGAGAGCGAGCGCCTGCTGGAGATGATCGCGTCCTCGGAGGATTTCGGCCCCGCCCTGCTCTTTGACGAGGAGCCGGTGGGGCGGCGCGGCTTCTTGCAGGAGCCGCTGACCGAGGACCGGCGCATGTCGGCGCTGAGCTTCGCCGTGCGCTATGACAGCGAGGGCGCGGTGAAGAGCACCGACCTGCGGCACATCGCCTCCGTGGGCGAGGAGGAGGCCGTCGCCCTCGCCTCGCAGGCGCTGGAGACCGGGCAGAAGAGCGGACGGCTGCTCAGCTACCGCTACCGCGTGGTCGAGCCCGCGCCTGACTGCCGCACGGTGGTCTTTCTCGACGTGAGCCAGCAGCAGCACAACGTCCTGCGCGTGGCGTCGCTCTCGGCGCTCGCGGGCGGTCTGGCCTGGTGCGCGATGCTGGCGCTGGTGATGGCGCTCTCGCGCCGCGCGATCCGCCCCATCGCGCAGAACATGGAGCGGCAGCGCCAGTTCGTCACCGACGCGGGGCATGAGCTCAAGACGCCGCTGGCCATCATCCAGGCGAATCTGGACGCGATGGAGCTCATCGGCGGGGAGAGCAAGTACAGCCGCAATATCCGCAGCCAGACCCAGCGCCTCGCAAGCCTCATGCAGAACCTGCTGACCCTCGCCCGCATCGACGAGAACAGCACGGCGCTCGATTGCACGGCGGTCGATCTCTCCGCCCTCGCCGCAGAGCAGCTCGACATGTTCCGCGCCCCGGCGGAGCTGAAAAAGCTGCGCTTCCACGCGGACGTTGCCCCCGGCGTCACCGTACAGGCCAACCGCACGCAGCTTGCCCAGCTCGTCTCGACGCTGCTGGATAACGCGGTGAAATACTGCCCCGAGGGCGGGGAGCTTGCCCTCACGCTCAAAGGCGGCGACAAGGCGACGCTGAGCCTGCGCAACACGGTCTCAGCCCCGGTGGACACCGCGCGCATCTTCGACCGCTTCTACCGTTCCGACGCCTCGCGCAACCAGAAGTCCGGCGGCTTCGGCATCGGCCTCTCCGCCGCCGAGGCCATCGTCCGCCTGCACAAAGGCAGCATCACCGCCCAGATGGACGGCACAGACGCGATCGTGTTTACCGTGAAGCTGTAGCCTTGGCTCCCCCTCCGGGGGAGCTGTCGCCGCCGCTTGCGGCGGTGACTGAAGGGGGCGTTCTCCCCCCTATCGGCCTTCGGCCACTTCCCCCAGTGGGGGGAAGCATACGGTCGTCTCCTCGCTTTATAACATATAAAAATACCCGCAGGGGCGACAAATAATAGCCGCCCCTGCGAGTTATTCTTCCTTCTGCTCCTCCAAATCCTTCAGAGCCGTGCGTACTGCCTCGATCACGAAGGCGGAAAAGGTGCAGTCCATCCCCACGATGGCGTTCTCCACCTGTTGGATCACATCGTCGGGAAAGCGGATGGTTTTATTTGTCGTTGTCGGATTCTTCGGAATTTTGAACTTTGCCACGTACTCACCTCTGTCCTGGAATGCCTTCATTTTAGTAAGACATTTGCAAGACTTCTGCATTGCGTTTTGCAATGCGCTATGTTAAGATATGGCTGAGGTGAGGAAACTATGCAGGTCTATAAGAAAATGTATCTCAGGCTTTTTAACCGTGTGACGGACGCCATTGAGCTGTTACGGAAAAACGACTCTGAAAAAGCCCTTTCCCTGCTCATCGCCGCCCAGCAGGAGACTGAGGAAATCTTCCTGGAAGAAGCCGGAGCGGAGGACTGACGGCGGTAAAAACCGAAGACTGAAGACTGAAAACTGAAGACTGAAAACTGAAAAATTAAGGAACTGTGCAGAAATAAATTGTGCAAAGATGGCGTAGGATTTTTCGCCTGTAGCAAGGCGTCAAAGCGCAGGAATACTTTGTGTATTGCAAGCTTTCATTTTTCACCGGCCAAAAAATGCCGCAGCTTACGCTGCGGCATTTTTGAAAAATCAGATTACTCGGCGTCCTTGATGGCGGCCTGAGCGGCGGCCAGACGGGCGATGGGAACGCGGAAGGGGCTGCAGGAGACGTAGTCGAGACCGACCTTGTGGAAGAACTCCACAGAGCTGGGGTCGCCGCCGTGCTCGCCGCAGACACCAAGGTGCAGCTCGGGACGGACGGAGCGGCCGAGCTTGGCAGCCATGGCAACCAGCTTGCCAACACCGGTCTGATCGACGCGGGCGAACGGATCGCTCTCGTAGATCTTCTTGTCGTAGTAGGCGCCAAGGAACTTGCCGGCGTCGTCACGGCTGAAGCCGAAGGTCATCTGGGTCAGGTCGTTGGTGCCGAAGGAGAAGAACTCAGCTTCCTTGGCGATATCGTCCGCGGTCAGAGCGGCGCGCGGGATCTCGATCATGGTGCCGACAAGGTACTTCATGTCGGAACCGGCGGCGGCGAGAACCTCGTCCGCGGTCTTGACAACGATGTCCTTGACGTACTTGAGCTCCTTGACCTCGCCCACCAGCGGGATCATGATCTCGGGAACCATGTTCCAGTCGGGGTGACGAGCCTGATCTCGGCGATCTCGGGATAGGTGACGGCCAGACGGCAGCCACGGTGACCCATCATGGGGTTGAACTCATGCAGGGAGGCGATGATGTTCTTGATGTCCTCAACGCTCTTGCCCTGATCCTTGGCGAGCTGCGCAATGTCAGCTTCCTCGGTGGGAACGAACTCGTGGAGAGGAGGATCGAGGTAGCGGATGGTGACGGGGCAGCCTTCCATGGCCTCGTAGATGCCCTCGAAGTCAGCCTGCTGCATCGGCTCGAGCTTCGCCAGAGCGGCGACGCGCTCCTCGACGGTGTCGGAGCAGATCATCTCACGGAAGGGGGCGATACGGTCGGCGTTGAAGAACATATGCTCGGTACGGGTCAGGCCGATGCCCTGCGCACCCAGCTCACGCGCCTTGGCGGCGTCCTTCGGGGTGTCGGCATTGGTGCGGACCTGGAGACGGCGATACTTGTCAGCCCAGGCCATGATGCGGCCGAACTCGCCGGCGATGGTGGCGTCAACCGTGGGGATGATGCCGTCATAGATGTTGCCGGTGGAGCCGTCGATGGAGATATAGTCGCCCTCGTGGAAGGTCTTGCCAGCCAGCTCGAACTTCTTGTTCTCCTCGTCCATCTTGATCTCGCCGCAGCCGGAGACGCAGCACTTGCCCATGCCGCGCGCCACGACGGCAGCGTGAGAGGTACGGCCGCCGCGAACGGTCAGGATGCCCTGCGCCGCCGCCATGCCCTCGATATCCTCGGGGCTGGTCTCGAGACGAACCAGAACGACCTTTTCCTTGCGGGCAGCCCAGGCCTTGGCGTCCTCAGCGGAGAAGACGACCTTGCCGCAGGCGGCGCCGGGGGAAGCGCCCAGACCCTTGCCGATGGGCGTCGCAGCCTTGAGCTTGCCGGCGTCAAACTGGGGGTGCAGCAGCGCGTCGAGCGTGCGCGGCTCGATCATCAGAACGGCCTTCTTCTCGTCGATCATGCCCTCGTCCACCAGGTCGCAGGCGATCTTCAGAGCGGCCTGCGGGGTGCGCTTGCCGTTGCGGCACTGCAGCATGTAGAGCTTGCCGTTCTCGACGGTGAACTCCATGTCCTGCATGTCGCGGTAGTGGTTCTCGAGGATGCTGCAAACTTCCACGAACTGCTTGAAGGCCTCGGGGAACTTCTGCTCCATCTCGGTGATGGGCATCGGGGTGCGGACGCCGGCGACGACGTCTTCGCCCTGGGCGTTGGTCAGGAATTCGCCGTACAGACCCTTGTTGCCGGTAGCGGGGTCGCGGGTGAAGGCGACGCCGGTGCCGGAGTTGTCATTGAGGTTGCCGAAGACCATCGGCATGACGTTGACGGCAGTGCCCCAGGAGTAGGGGATGTCGTTCTGCTGGCGGTAGTAGTTGGCGCGGGGATTGTCCCAGGAGCGGAACACGGCGCGAATGGCTTCCTTGAGCTGCACCACGGGGTCAGAGGGGAAGTCCTCGCCGATCTGCTGCTTGTACTCGGCCTTGAACTGCTCAGCCAGCTCCTTGAGGTCGGCGGCGGTCAGCTCGACGTCGAACTTGACGCCCTTGCGCTCCTTCATCTTGTCGATGAGCTGCTCAAAGTACTTCTTGCCGACTTCCATGACGACGTCGGAGAACATCTGGATGAAGCGGCGGTAGGAGTCGTA